>JAPLUX010000165.1 GCA_026397455.1 Candidatus Aenigmatarchaeota archaeon
AAGAAGTGTATTGGTAACGGCTGTTCACACGTTGCGGTGATTGATGCAGATGAGATTTGGGATACAGATTTTAGAAAGTTAGCTGAAACACTTGAAACAGGTGCTTATAAATTGCGTTGTAAAATGTATGTGCCAACTATCTATGATGATATGAATATTAAAAACCCTTTTGAACGTATGAAATATTGCTTGAAAAAAGGCAGAACACACGAAGAAGATCAATGCATAACAGCATGGGGTAAAGTGTTTTTCAATGTTAAAGATTTTAAGAACATTGAACTAGGTAATGATAAAGTATACTTTAATGAAAAGAACTATGAAACTACTTACATTGATGATGTTATAAAGCATTATCCTAATAGAAGCTTGGATCAATACAAGCATAAGGTAATCATTTCTGGTGAAGCTTGGAACGCTAATACAACTAAGAATAAAAACTATGGCTGGCACATTCGTAAACAATATGATATCTATTTTAAGGGTGGTATTACTGCTCTTCATTATCACTGGTATGAGCAAATTCTTGAAGATAGAAGAAACTTGATGGAGAAGGTAATATGATAGCAATAGTTGTATGTGCCGTTAATATTGAAAAGCACATCATTGAAACTTTCTTGAAAAATCATAAAGGCTTAGACATATTTTTAACCGTTGAAAAAGGCAATAAACAACAATACGAAAATGTAACAACCTTTTGGTACGATGATACACTATTCAATATCGGCAAAGCTTCTAACATTGCCATTAACAGTGCCATTGAAAAAGGTTATGATATCATTGTCAAGTCAGATATCGACTGCATACTATCAAAAGAAGTAATTGCTTTGATAAGTAAGATTAAGCCTAATCAGGGGTATTGCTTTAGGTACTGGCAAGTAAAAGATAGTGAAGCTGAAAGCCTTAAATACGCTCAGATTGATCCGAAAATTCACGGCACGGTTGCACTTCATAGTAACGATTGGAAGAGGCTTAGAGGGTATGATGAACGCTTAGATGGGTATGGATTTGATGATTACCATATGACAAGCAGAGCTAGAAAGTTTGGTATAATAGTTCCTACACTTGGTGATCCGAGGTTATATCATATTTCACACCCAGAAAAACACAACTGTAAAACAACTAATCCGGTGCGAAGAGTGGAAAACAGAGCGTATGCGAAAGCAGAAGATTGGGCTACTTATAAAGAACGTAGTTAATTTGAAATAAATAATTCTATATTTTTTCATAATAATTGAATAAACATTATCTAATAAATAGGTAATGTTTTTTTTATTTTAAAATGGGAGAAAAAAATTGAGAAAAATTTTAAATGAAAAAGAGGTTAAAAGAATTGCTTTACTTTTTAACACAACCGAATTAACCTATGAAGAGATAGGTGTTCTTTTCGGAGTTAGCTCAGGCGTGATTAGTAACCTATCAAACAACAGAATATTGAAATGGAAGCATTTAAGCCACCTGTTTAAACATGAATACCGTAAACCAAGGCAGTACAAAACAAATGAGGTGATAGACTGTACAGGAAGAAACAAAGAAATCACATCTTCAAGTACAATAAACGATATATTCGCCATAGAACAGATTTTACTGGCAATTTTAGATAGTAAAAAGTAGGAGGAATAAAGATGAATTGCAAAGAAACGAAGTTTAAACATGATGAAAAGAAGTGTACTAAATGTTGCAAGGTGAAGAAAACAACTGAGTTCGGGTATTGCAGTAGAACAAAAGATAATCTCACCTATCGTTGCTCTCAATGTAATAGAGAAGCAACTAAAAAATGGCTTGAAGATCCTGAGAATAGAAAACGTGCTCAGAAAGCTACTGAAAAGTGGGTAGTAGAAAATCGGGACAAAGTTAAAAAATGGAAAGATGAACACTCAGATTATCAAGCAAAGTATCATAGTGAAAGAAGAAAAAATGATCCAGAATTCCATAAGAAACACTATGCAAGAGCTGAATGTAATAATGAAAGAATCAGAAGAGGAAGAGTAAAAATGGATGAATTCTGTGCTCTTTGTATAAAAGAGAGGGCAGTTGAATTTCATCATTTTAATTACGATAGCCCTTTAGATATAGTTTGTTTGTGTAGGAGATGCCACCTTGAGCTACACAAGGCACAAAGAAGAGCTGATTTTGTGATTACAAATATAGAACTTTTTGAAGAAGCGAAAAAATATATAAAAAATAATTTGACAAAGTAAAAGAATGTAGTAAGGTGAGTGTAGACATTTTAACTATCAGCTTGCTGGCACAAGCTTGAAGAGATTAGGATCGAAAGATCCGTAAAGATGGTTCCAATTCCGTGCCAGCGGGTTGGAGCCATCTTTTTTTTGTACATGGAGGATAAAAATGAATAAAGAAATTGAAGATAAAATAAAAGAAATTGAAGCACTTGAAGCTGAAATGAAGATTAAATCAATTAAGAATGTTGAAAAACTTCTTGAGATTCAAAACAATATACTGTTTTATCGTTCATTGAAAAGGCAGATAGTATAAATCATGGTTTATTGAGATACAGGAGTATTAGAAATGGCACAAGGTAAAGTTAGCAGTAGAAAAGGAACACACTACCATAAAAGTGCAGGCAAATACGTTGCAAACATTCTGATTAAAAATAAGCTTGTTAATCTTGGTTATTACAAGCTACAGAGAAATGCAAAGAAAGCACACCTAACGGCTGAATCATTGAAAGATAGGTATACTAATCCGTATGAGTTCAGGATTTTAGTAAAAGAAAATCTATAAAAAATTAATTTTGTTTCATAATATTCTTGATCTTTGACGATATAAGAGTATTAAAGGTGTTCATGGGAACGCCTAAAAAATGGAAGAAGGAGAAGTAAAATTATGAGTTATAAGAAAATCAAATTCATAAGAGATAATGGAATATTTGATGAAAATGATCTTTATCTGCGTGGTGCTTCAATTTTAGTAAATAATAGATACAGGCTTGATGAAGATAGATTGCAGGAGTGTGTAATAGGT
>JAPLUX010000075.1 GCA_026397455.1 Candidatus Aenigmatarchaeota archaeon
GTTCCAGTCTGGAAATTGAATCAATTTTTACTAAGTTTAAGTGAGTACATTTAAATAGTGTTTTTTAAATACTTGCGAAAAATATATAAATAAGATTCATTTTGGAGAGAAAATGATGAAAAAATTTAATATAAAAATCGAAAACATTGTTGCTTCTGCAGCATTAGGTGTTAGGATTCCTTTAGAACAGATTGTCGAGCACTTGGAAGGAACTGAATATGAACCTGAGCAATTCCCAGGTTTAGTCTATCGTTTGAAAGACCCTAAAGCCGCTGTATTAATATTTTCATCCGGAAAGATAGTCTGTACCGGAGCCAGAAGTATAGAAGACGTGAGAAAAGTCGTTAAAAAAGTCGTAAAGATGATAAAGACGGCAAAACTCGGGGAACCAAAAAAATATTCTATTCAAATCGAGAATATTGTTGCTTCAGCTCAACTTCCCTTCAAATTAAACTTGGATAAAATAGCTTTTGAACTGGAAAATTCTGAGTACATCCCAGAACAATTCCCTGGCTTGGTTTATAGGATGAAAGACCCTAAGGCTGCATTCTTACTTTTCAGTTCAGGTAAGGTTGTTTGTACCGGTGTAAGAAAGGGTGAGGATATAGAGATCGCCCTCGACATTATATTCAAAAAATTAAAGTCTATCGCTGCATTCAAAAATAAGGTTTATGAAGAAAGATGAAATCATAGATAAGTTTTCAGAATTTTTGAGAGATAATTACTACAAAGACTTAGCTTTGGCTGTCACAGAAGGAAAAAAATCTCTCAACGTCGATTTTTCTTTAGTCGATAAATTCGATCCTGAACTCACTGATGCAATACTAGAAAAACCAGAAGAAACCATTGAATGGATAGAAGAATCTATAGAAGAGATAGATTTACCACAAAAAGCAAAATTAAATATAAGATTTTTCAACACGCCCGATAACACGAAAATCAGGATAAGGAATATCAGAGCGGAACATATAGGAAAATTGTTGTGTGTTGATGGTATAGTCAAGAGAGCATCTGAAGTTAGGCCAGAGGTATCTGAGGTTGTTTTTGAATGTCCTGATTGCGGTAAGAGGATAATAGTCATACAAACAGAAAAAGAAAAAACTATAACTTCACCAGGAAGATGCGATTGTGGATGCAGAAGAGGGTTCAAACAAGTGGGGCAGAGGTTGTATGATGCAAGATGGATTGCCATAGAAGAACCTTTTGAGATAACGACTGGTGAAAGACCTTCTGAGATCATGGTTTATTTGAAACAGGATTTGACTTCCCCTAGGATGCGAAATAGAACTGACCCAGGAAACAGAATAAAAGTGACTGGAATATTGAAAGAAATCCCAAAAAGGAATGAACGCGGTAAGAAGACTAGGCAGATGGAAATTTTATTGGATGCAAACAACGTTGAAGGCGTTGAAATAGAGTGGGAAGAATTAGACATGGACCCTGAGGAAGAAAAGAAGATAAAGAGGCTTGCGAAAGATCCTGACATTTACAATAAGTTGATCGCTTCATTAGCTCCGAGTATGTACGGCATGGAAGATGTGAAATTGGCTATCATGTTTCAATTGTTCAGTGGAGAGCCTAAACTTTTGAAAGATGGAACGAAAATAAGAGGAAACATTCACATTCTGTTAATTGGAGACCCAGCAGCTGGAAAAAGTCAGTTGATGCAATTAACTTCTAAGTTGATGCCACGTGGTAAGTATGTTTCCGGAACTGGTGTGACTGGACCAGGTCTTACAGCAACTGTCGTAAAAGATGAACAATTTTTAGGTGGATGGGTTTTAGAAGCAGGAGCGTTAATCATGAGCAACAGAAGTATATGTGCGATTGATGAGTTCTCAAAAATAGCTCCACAAGACATAGTCGCATTACAAGAAGCCATGTCTATGGAAACAGTCTCTATAGCAAAGGCATCGATAGTAGCAACTTTACCCGCACAGACTGCTATTCTAGCAGGTGGTAATCCTAAACTCGGGAGGTTTGATCCTTACATACCGATAAGAGAACAAATATCCTTAGACGATGTAATGCTCAGTAGATTCGACTTGAAGTTTGCTCTGCGTGATGTCCCCAACCCTGAATTCGATGCTAAGATGGTTGAACATATCATAAAGATGAGACATTTCAAAGAAGAAGAAGCCAAGCCAGTCATAGAAGCAGATTTACTCAGAAAATATGTGTCATACTCTAGAAGTTATATTCATCCTGTCCTAACAAAAGAAGCAGCAGAAGTATTAAAAGATTTTTACTTGAAGATGAGAGCAAAAGCTGGTGGTGAAGCGCCCGTTTCTATCACATTGAGACAATATGAGTCGTTGATAAGATTAGCAGAGGCGTCTGCAAAGATCAGGTTTAGTGATAAGGTAGAGATGGAAGATGCAGATAGGGCTATAAAATTGATGAAAGTTTCTTTGAGACAGTTCGGTTTCGATCCTGAGACCGGAATGATAGATATAGACAGGGCAGAAGGAACTATGACGAGTTCTCAGAGGAGTAAAATAAGGATTGTTTTAGATGTGATTGAAGAATTGACGAAAATTATCGGTAAGACTATCCCTGTTGAAGAGATAGCAAGAAGGGCAAGAGAGGAAGGCGTGGAAAATATAGATGAAATCCTAAAAGGAATGAAGAATGAAGGACTTGTTTTTGAACCCAGGCCAAACTTCATACAGAAGATTTAATAATATGGATATGATAAAGACAGAAAGAGAGTTCTAAGAGATATTAGAAGATGTTTCTGAGGCACCATAAAATATAGGTCGAGGCGCGAAAATTTTCCACAGGAAAATTTTAACTAAATTTTGAGAATTAACATCGGTCCAAAATTAATCTTTTCTTTATTATAACCTAGCTTTTCTAAATAACCTCTTAGTGAAGAATTTACACTTTCCCTAGTTTCTCCAATTGAATATGGAATAAAAACATCAACATTACCATCTCTATGAAGTACAAATTCTAAAAACTTGTCTTTTGTTATTCCTACAGATTCTAAACCTGGAATATCTTCATAAACGTCTACAATAACACGACTAACCTGATGTTCTAATGATATATAGTCGGAAGGGACTCCTTTACCGAATTGTTTCTCAACATTTGGCCAGTTCTTAATATCTACATCATTTACTTTTTTTACTTTTTTAGCATCTCCTATATTTGAACAATAACCTCGTGTTTTATAGTTAACATTCTTTAACTCTAAATCTGCGATTAAACTTTTCGAGAAACTCATTTTTATCAGATATAAAATTATTAATTAAAGATTTAAGTTTGACGATAATTACGCTTCAAAGATATACCGAGGTCTCTATCTAAAAAGTGCCGAAAAAAATATAATCGTTATATTTTAGTCTTTATCAACACATATAAGAACCATGGAAAATTTAAGACAGACTACAGTTAAGATAAGAATTTCTGATTTAGTCAACAGTAAGTTCATTAAAAAAGAAGGTTTAGAACCAAGTTATGTCCTGACAGAACTGGGACAAAAGATTTCAAGAGCAAACTTAGTCGGGACGATTGTTGACAAGTTCATGAGCGAAGACGGCAACTACTCTTCCATAACTATGGATGATGATTCTGATTCCATTAGAGTAAAGGCTTTCAAAGAAGGTTCAAACATTTTTTCTAACTTGGAAATAGGAGATTTGGTAACAGTCATAGGAAAAGTGAGAGAATATGCTGGTGAGAATTACGTCATACCTGAAATAGTCAAAAAGATTGCTGACCCAAACTACGAATCTTTGCATAGATTAGAAGTCCTCAAACAATTCCTAAAACAGAAAAAAGATTTAGAGAACATTAAAAAAAATAAGGATAAATTCGGCAATATAGAAGAACTTAAAAAACATGTTAAAAAAGAATACGATATAGATGAAGATACAACGGATGCTATCATAGAGTCATTATCTACAGAAGGAGATATAAAGGAAGATTATAAACCTCTTTTATTACAGACGTTAGAGAAATTAGACAATGGAGAAGGAGTTGAGTTCAAAAAATTGTTGGAAGAAACTAAACTGCCTGAAAACGTTTTCGAGGAAGTTGTTAATGAATTGCTATCAAACGGAACATGCTATGAACCCTCTCCAGGAATAATGAAGAAGGTGTGAGAATGAAAAAATACGAAGAGATGCTAAAAGAAGCCATTGAGAAGATTCCAGAAAATGTAAAAAAAGAGAGTAGGTATGAACTCCCTCAACCGCAGACAAATATTCAAGGTAACAGAACTTTCATAACAAATTTCACAGAAATAACCGATAGTATAAGAAGAGACCCAAAACATGTTTCAAAATACCTTTTCAGAGAATTAGCTACACCAGGTCACTTAAATGACAAAAGACTGATACTACAGGGAAAGGTCATGAGGAGTTTAATAGAGGAAAAGATTAAGTCTTATGTGACCGAATTCGTTTATTGTAAAGAATGTAATAAACCAGATACGCACTTCGAAAAAGTTGAGAGGATAATGTTCTTAAAATGCGAAGCATGTGGAGCCAAGCAAGTTATCAGGCACATCTAATGTTATATAAATTTCAAACCCATTATTTATAATCGAATAGAGGTGATTGTTTTGACAGAAAACACAGAAAAAACTGAGGTTCTACCATTACCAACAGCTCCAATAATCAGGATAATGAAAAAGAACCTTGATAAGAACAAACTCATTAAAAAGGAAGTAAAAGAAGGGATGAACAAATGGTTGGCAGTGATGTGTGAAAGAGCGACGAAAAAGATGAACGAGAAACCTTATGCTTCAGTCGATATGAGTGCATTCAAAGAGGCAATAGACATATACAACAGTATAGAAGAAGTGGAGAAAGAAAAACAGAGAATTATAGCAAGTTTAGAAAAAATAAAACAAGATTGCGATTCTTTGGTGAGAGATTTGGACAGAAAGTTCAAAGTTTAATCTTCTTGTGTTCGAATGTTTTGGTATAAGACGCACTCAGAGAAAGAGAATTTAATAGTCGCTATTTGTGATGAAAAACTACTCGGCAAAAAAATAGGTAAAAAACCTAGAGTTACTGTCGAAAAAAATTTTTATGGGGGAGAATTGATAGACGATAAAAAGGCTGTGGAGATGATGGGAAAAGCAAACATATGCAACCTTCTTGGAAAAGAAATAATCAAAATAGCCTTGGAAAAAAAGTTTATTATGAAAGAGAATATTATTCTTATCGGTGACATTCCCCATGCACAATTCATCCAGTAGAAAAGCGCAGTTTTTTATCCTAACAACTGTTGTAATAGTCGGTGTTTTTTACACTTTGAGTAAATATATAAACCCTTATGCTTTCGTTTCTACTTCCGAACCGATCGTCGGTGGAGAAGAATCTTTTTTTGACAACGTGAAAGAGAAGGCAATAAAGACTGTTACCATAAGTTCTACAAACACTACTATATTAAGAGACAATCTAGAAAACTATAAGATTTTTGTGATGAATATGTCCAGTGAAAAAGGATATGATTTGAGTTTCAGCTACACTGTTGGATTAACTAATGTAAATGTTAGCATGGTTTTATTGTCACAAAAAACTACATTAACGTCAAAGTTTACTATCCCTAGACCTTGATTTTTAACCGATCAATTT
>JAPLUX010000156.1 GCA_026397455.1 Candidatus Aenigmatarchaeota archaeon
TGACCATCTTTAACCGGAATCGTCAGGTTTGAGTTTCCGATCAGCTGATTCTTGATGTGACTCGTTGCGTTTACATTGCCTTCGTAAGCATGTCGGTAATTCTTATCTAAAGGAATCAATTTCTCTATCACTTCTTTCGTATCTTCGTGTATGGATGAATCAGATTCTTGCAGGATGACAGTCGCGGTGTTGTGTGCAGTATTGACAAAAACCATACCATCTTTAATCTTGGATTTGTTAACGATATCTTGTACCTTGTCAGTGATGTTTATGTACTGAAAGCTCTTCTTAGTGTTCAACTCTATAGTTTCTCTAAAAAACTTCATCTAAATTCACTCAACGCTTTATCCAAAGCCTTCTTGAGGAATAGTTGTTGCGTTAACCCAGTAAACCTTTCCTTTTCTCTACCATCGCATTCGATGATGATGGCTGGCAAATTTTTGACTCTATACGTGGATACTTGGCTTTCGTTGTCTTTTATGTTCAAGTATTCGAACTCAACTCTCCCCCTGAACCTTGGCTCCAATTCTTTCAAGATTGGGATTTGAATTTTGCATGTTTCACAATCATCGGATAAAAAAATCTTAATCGCTACTCTCATGGCACCACTCTATTAGTTATGGGTATGAAATTATAAATTGATTATTCTCAGGACTGATAGAAAGTTAAGTCAAGAACAAAAACCTAACTGATTCTGAGATTATTTGTCCGAGGTTTTTTTAAGTGCATTTATACTCTTTAATTTCTTGAACACAAAATTCATAGATATTCTATATCCTCAACCTTTCTTATACCAGTACAGACAACTTTACCTGAGCTAAACAATAATAATGCAGCCTTAGGGTCTTTAATTCTATAGACCAGGCCAGGAAATGAAGACGGTTCGTACTCAGAATTTTCCGACTCAAATGCGATCTTATCCAAGTCCAACCTTGCCGGGATTTGTGCTGAGGCAACGATGTTTTCTATCTGTATCTTGTATTTTTTTGGAACATCTATCTTTAGTGACTTTAACATCATTGCAACTTTTTCTACGGCTTTCCTAACATCTGCGATATTTCTTGCACCTGTACAAATGATCTTTCCAGATGAGAAGATCAACATAGCGGCTTTAGGATCCTTTATACGATAAACTAAGCCAGGGAATTGTTCTGGTTCGTATTCAGTTCCTTCCACATGTTCGACTATTGATCCCAACGGTACTCTAACACCTAATGATGCAGAAGCAACTATATTCTCGATTTTAATATTAAAATTTGTCATATTTCTCTCCCATGTCAAATCATATTTATGTTTTTCTCACCAAACACCTATCTGATTCTGTAAGTTTATGCTAAAATAATGTTTCTAAGAGTTGCAAAAAGTAGTTACTTTGCTTTGTAGTGCAAAAAAAATGAAAAATACAATAAAACAGTTGCTTTGAAAGAATACCTTGATTAAAAATCATAATTCAATTATTGTCTTTATTCATAATCTTTATACATTTATTAAACTAAACACCTAATGGGTGATATTAATGGTTGATGTGAAAAAGAGGGATGAAAGCATAGAGAGCTTTATTGAATCAAAAATTGTATCAGGAGTTAAAAAGGCAGGTGCAACTGCTGAAGAAGCTGAGAAAGTAGCAAAAGATATAGTCATAAAAGTAAAAAATATGACTGTTATTCCAGCAGAACGAGTATCTGATATGGTAGTGAAATCATTGAGAAATGTCAATAGAAAAGCATCAGATGACTTTGTCAAGTTTAGAGATAAGAAATTGAAAGCAGTAAAGAAAGGATAGAGACCTTTCTACTTGAAATTTTATCATTTTGTATTTGTAATTTTTTCTTTTATTTTTAGAACAAAAACCTATCTGATTCTAGGTTTTGATTTTGATTAGTGGATATTTGTACAGGACTAAAGCACTCATTCGATACGTTTATAATCTTATAATTCTACAGTTCTAAATCTAATTAGGAGGAAATATAAATGCCATTTGAGAAGAGAGACTTTGGTTTCAAGACAGAGATGCACAAAGCAACTTGTGCTGATTGTAAACAAGAATGTGAAGTGCCTTTTAAACCTGATGGAAGTAGGCCAGTCTACTGTAGAGAATGTTTTCAAAAGCATAGACCAAAGAGATTCTAATCCTAGGTTAAGTTTTTGATTAGTATTCTAGAGAATTTTGGTTAGAGGATTTTATATAAATCATTCAAGAACAAAAATCTGTCTGGCTCTGTTGGATTGATTTATTCTTTAATCTTCCATCTTTTCTTCATGTATTTGGTAATAGTCTTTGCTTCTTTCCTTGCTCTCCCTAACGGACTACGTGTTTCATTTTCTATGTCTCTTACACAGGTCGTACAAAATTTTAAAAGTTTATCCTCAAGATAATCCTGTAATGTCTTTTTCATAATCTAATTTTCTCTTCGTAGAACAAAAACCTATCTTATTCTTTGGGATGCAAACATTTTTTAACTAAAAAAACTAAATAATGTTAAATGGTATACAAAAAAATTGCTATCATGTACGTCGCTGTACTCGCTTTGATTTTTTCCCTATCCTTAATCACAGCTGACAAGAATATGATGAAAGCAACTCAACTTTCTTTATCCCAAAGTTCTTTCTTGATTGTCGTGATAGCGGTGATCGTCTTAGTGATAATTTTTGTCGTTTTCACGTTTTATGTCAAAAAGAATCAACCACCCATAGTTTCTTCGTCCTCATGAACTGTCTCTAAGCATTCAGTAAAGTATTATCGCTTCTCATAGCTGCTTTAAACACGGTAAAAATAACCAGCATAGAGACTATGGTGACAACAATACAAGCGAATATTATAGGCAATTTATTGATATTAAAATCGGCTATGTCCATCTTTAATCTATTCATATTACCTGACATTATCACTTGACCAATAATACTGACCCCTTTATCCAGAATATTGACCGCAGGATTGTATCCTTCTATCTCGAATATGAAATTGGCTTTTCCCTTCAATTTTGGCACAGCAAACTTCAACTCAATGTTGTCGAAGACTTGAGTATCTGTCCTGATGTCATCACTCTTTGCTAATTTATCAGTCACGTCGCCATACTTGGAATGCTTGGCTGATACTAATTCAGCCTCTTTCTTTCCTTCTGAATCCGTGACGAACAGTTTGACAGAATCGATGTAAGAATGCTCTGGCAGTGTTGTCTCCTTTAATTGAAGCAAGTAATTGCCGTCAACGATAACTGGTTCAGTCTCCAAGATGATATCATCAACAGTATCTATGCCTGGTTGAGAATGGATGTTTGTTTTTCTCTCTTTCACGTAATCTTTTCCATCGTAGACGAACAGGGTTGGACATCCTCCTACACGTTTACATACACCACCAGAACAATAAGAATCGACACAACATTCAGTTTTTAAGGGGCATGATTCGCCTAATCTTTTACATATGTTAACCGTTAAGTCTACTCTGTTGGAGTTAAGACTATCTATGCATGCATAGTACCCATAAGTTCCTGCGAGAGACGGGTTTTGAAAACTGGAATATACCATTGAACCATAGACAGGTATAGAACAGACTGCTGTTCCGCTGCAAGAATCTTTTTTTACGTAAACAGTTTTATCTTTACTACAACCGCTTAAGCCAGTTATTGTTACACTCGTGAATTGAGTAGTATAACCCGGGTTTGGAACGAGGGATAAAGATATTGGCCCAGAACATGATGCTGGAACGCAAGCAGAACTCACGCAAGTATAACCAGATTTGCAGTCTGAAGGGGATGAACAACTAAATTTACATCTATAAGTGCCCGTATTACATTTGTATGCTGTACAACCATTATCATTGCAACAGAAAATATCGTGTGGATCAGGAGAACCATGTGGTATAGCATTTGACCATACCCACGCCCAAGAAGTATCATAAGGG
>JAPLUX010000033.1 GCA_026397455.1 Candidatus Aenigmatarchaeota archaeon
CAGGAGCTGGCTAAAATTCTGCAATCCAAAACCCAATGATAAACTTTTGGTGCGTAAGATTTTACTTTAGTTTTTTCAGTCATTTCTATTTTAAAACCATTGATATCTGCAGCAGTTTTTACATCATCTAACAATATCTTCCAATCCTTAGCAGTGCCATGGTAATGTATGATGCCATTTGGTTTAATGACTTTCATCGCATCGATCAAGTATTCTCTGCAGGAAGGCAACAATCCCATTATAACTCTGTCAGCAATTCTTCCTAGATCCGGTAATTCAACAATGCAATCTCCAAGGATAGGAACAATTTTGTCTTCAACTTTGTTCAACTTGATGTTTTTTTTCAAATAATTGTAAGCAATAGGGTTGATTTCAATCGCATAGATTTTCTTGGGTCTAGAAATCTTAGCGATACCTAAAGAAAAATAACCTATACCAGCAAACATGTCCACAACAACTTCATTTTTCTTCACTAATTTTGATAACCTATTTCTCTCGTTTAAGTTGCCTTTAGCAAACATTATCTCATTTACATCTAGTTTGTAAATAATTCCATGCTCTTTATGTATAGTCTCAGTTTTTTTCTCCCCAGCGATTATTTTCAGAGCAGGTTTTCTGTGTTGTGTTGTTATGAAATCTGTTCTTCTGCAAACAGTTTTTGTGTCACTAATTTTTTCTAAGATTATTTTTCCGATTTTTTTGTCATGTTTCCACAGTTTCTCTTTTAGGTTGAGAATGACTATGTTTCCGATTTTCTGATAGCTGGAAGGAAGTAGAGATAACTCTTCTTTAGAAAGTTGACCTTTAAACTCATCTTGCAACAATTGTTTGATGGGTTTAAGCATTATATAAAAAATAACAATTAATTATTAAATAGAGTGATATGCCAATCGCGGGGACTTGTCAGGTCTGTAATAATGTAAGTCATAACTTAATGGTTTGCGTATACTGTGGGGCGCATGTTTGTGTAAACTGTATTGATTCTAGGACAGGTGCATGCATAAGATGTAAAGGTGGAGTAATGAGAAAATAATATTTATTCCACATTCATATGAGAAAGGTAACGCAGAAATTTTTGCGAGTCGGGTTTTTTAAAGAATTTATATCAATTTAGAGATGAAAGTCAAAAAGTCATTTATATCGACAAGAAATGAAAAAAAACCAGATGCTAAAAAAAACCAAAAAACGAAAACATATACATCATCTCTTCGATGTTTTAGGTATAAAAGATACGAAGTACATCCAAAGAAGATAAAAATTAAACCAAAATAGTAGTGATGAAAATGAGTTAAAAATGATATATAATTTAGAAGTAAGGCAACTAAAATTAATATAATAAAAAAATTCTTATGCCTTTCTTTATGAAACTTTGGAAATCTTCCTCTTAATTCCATAAAATAATATTGTTGTTTTAATTTAAAAACGGTGTAATGATTGGCGAGTAAAAATTTCGAGCATATTTCGGTTATTTTCTAAAAAATCTCAGAGAATAAAGTTTAACACTTAAACCATTAACTAAAACTTTCTCGTTTCATCTTTTAATCAACGATAAAAGAATTAAAATTCCATCAAAGCATCTACGATCTTGTCGATTACTTCTCTTTCTTTGCTTGTCTTAGGCTTGAAAATGTCGCTTACTCTCTCTCTCAAAGTATCTTTCTTTGCTATTTGTCCTATCTCTGTGAAACCTTTGTTTATGCATTCAATTCTTGCTATTCTGCATTCGATGTCTTTCAATTGTCTAGAAACTTCTGTCAACGCAGCCCATACTTGTGCAACTTTAACATCATCGGCTTGCATGTATGCGCATCTGTGCTTTTTGGCTCTTTCAATGAGTTCTGCTAGTTCTGCTTGAGCTTTTTCACACATTAATTCTTTCCAGTCTCTATCTTCGCCAAATAACATTTAACATATCACCTGAAAATTTCTTTTTAGTTAAAGTTTAAATACTTGATGGTGGTAACACTTTTCTGTTTGATAGAAAACGTTTAAAACTTTGTTATCAAATGTTTTTAGAGTGAAAATAATGAAAGACGGGGATTTCATACAGATAGATTATGTTGGTAAGATCGTTGAGAGTGGAGAAATTTTTGACTTAACAAAAGAGGATTTAGCTAAAGAGAAGGGGTTATCGGTGATAAGAAAACTATTGCAATCAAACCTGAAGATGCGTTCGGTGAAAGAGATGTTAATTTTGTAAAACTCATTCCACTCACAGAATTCAAAAAACAAGGGATAACGCCGTATCCCGGTATGTTTGTCACGATTAGCAGGCTGAATGGCCGTGTTCTATCGGTGGCTGGCGGTAGGGTTAGAGTAGATTTCAACCACCCTTTGGCTGGAAAGATGATCGAGTATGAAGTTGAAATAAAGAACCAGATAACAGATATGAAAGAGAAGATTGACGCGATATTGAATTTTTACTTAAAATTGAAGGAAGGAGATGTGATAATAACTATCGATAAAGAGACTGCTGAGATAAACATCAAAGTTGAAACAAATAAGTTAATTAAAAAGACGGTTGCTGATACGATTAAAAAATGGGTTAGTGAAATAAAGAAAGTTAGGTTTGTTGATGAATATTAAAATCATTCTTTAGAATATCCGATTAAAAATTGATGAACAGATTCTGGAAATTCTTTCCCATATCCACCCTCTAAGACTGCAAAACTTGTTTTTTTCAAACCTGCTATCACTTCTCCGATTTTTCTGAAAGAGTTTTCATCCAAACCTAAACCGCCCATCGTGAGTGGATCATTCTTGTGTCCATCAAAACCAGCAGAAACAGCGATCAAATCAGGGTTAAATTTTTTAACTTCTATCAAAGTCAAAATAAAATTCTCAAAATATGTTTTTTCATCGACACCGATGGGTAAAGGAAAATTAATACAATTTTTCTCAGATTTTTTACCAGTTCCAGGATAGAAATCATCTAAATGTAAAGAAATGTACAGAACTCTTTTATCGCCAAGGAAAATATCTTGCGTGCCATTGCCATGATGACAATCTATGTCTATTATAGCAACTTTTTTTACAGAATTCAAAGCCATTCTAGTCGCTATCGCAACGTTGTTGAAATAACAAAAACCTAGAGATGGTGCATACAATGCTTTTCCATTCCGACCAGCATGATGACCTGGTGGTCTCATCAGAGAAAATGCCTTTTCTCCTTCCAACGCAATTTTCATCGCTTTTATAGCAGAACCAACACTCAACCTCGCATAATCAAAAATTCCAGGTAAATTCGGTGTGTCAGAATCATAGAATTCTCCATTCTTAATCGTTTCAACATAACTTTTTTCATGTACTAACAACAAGTCTTTTTCACTGCAGGGTTCAGGTTCTAAAAATTCAAAATTTTTTTCTTTCAATAATTCGAACGTTCTCTTGACTCTATCAGGCGATTCTGGATGATTTGATTGCCAATACTCCAAACACTTCTGTGAAAATATAATCTTCATACTACAAATTTATTTAAATTTTTAATTTAAACACTTCAACCGAATGTCAACAATAAGGATTTAAGTTTAACTATCGTTAGATTTTAATAGTTGTAATAACTGAATGATAATAAAAATTGGAGGTAAATGATTATGGCCGTACCAATCGCTAGAAAACCAGGTGTTAAAAAGACTCATGATGTTGATGAGGAGTTAAAAAGACTTCTCGAGACAAAAAAACCTGCTATAAGAGTTGTCGGTACAGGTGGAGCCGGTAACAATACCATAACGAGAATGATGGAAGTTGGTATCGTTGGTGCGGAGACTATTGCTGTAAATACTGATGCTCAAGACCTTCTTTATTCTGAAGCTGATATTAAAGTTCTTATCGGAAAGGAGCTTACCGGTGGTTTAGGAGCCGGTGGTGACCCAAAAATCGGTATGGAAGCTGCAAAAGAGAGTAAAGATGATGTTAAAAAAGTTTTAGAGGGCAGTGACTTAGTCTTCATTACTTGTGGTCTAGGTGGGGGTACAGGAACTGGATCTGCCCCTGTAATCGCAGAGACTGCAAAGAAAGTCGGTGCTTTGACTATTGGTGTTGTCACTTTACCGTTTGCGATGGAAGGACGAACAAGGATGAAGAATGCGAGAGAAGGTTTAGAAAACCTAAGAAAAGTCGTAGACACGATCATAATCATACCAAACGACAAGCTTTTGGAAATAGTTCCTGATGTCAGTTTGGCAACAGCATTCAAGGTTGCTGATGAGGTCTTAGTCAATTCTGTAAAAGGAATAACAGAGTTAATAACCAAACCTGGTTTGATAAACTTAGACTTGGCCGATGTAAGGACAGTCATG
>JAPLUX010000148.1 GCA_026397455.1 Candidatus Aenigmatarchaeota archaeon
AAAGGCCGGCAGAGTTGAAAAATAGCGTCTGAGAGGGCAAAGCCACGCCGGCTCGGAACCAGTTGGGTTTTGTGTATGCGAGTCCCATCGTTGCCAGCGGTGGCATAGATAGAGACATTTTCGCACAGTTCTCTGGCTAGGACAGCTACTGCACAGGCTGCCTTTGCCCGATCCATCTCTGATTTCTCAGAGACGGGAGTGTTATACATGCTTCCAGAGACGTCCACGATAACCACGGTCTTACCGGGCAGTTTTTCTTTTCCAGCGAGGTTCTTGAACATGGCCTGTTCAAGCTCGGGCTCGAATTTGGGAGCATGGGCGGCCGCAGAGAGATATCGGAAAGGAAGAATCTTCTCGATACCCTTCATGGTCAGGAAATATTTCCTGATAAGGTCGTCGTCAACATTGGCCTGAACCATGTTCCGCAGATTGCGAATAAATGCAAACGCACCTAATTTATTTTCAGAGAGTAAACGTTCCCATGATTCTTTGTTGTTACCTTTAGCACTTATTTCAACTTCCCAAGAATCAGGAGATTTTAATTTATTTTCAGCCAAATCTTTAAAATCTTTTTCTTGTTGTTTATCTTTTGCTATAGGCCGACAAAGAAACATTACATCTCTTAATGAAATACTTTTAGTTGTCATAATAGTCTATTTCCTCTGGTTCAAAAGGCCTTATTTTTTCTCTGTGAAATTCTTCATGACATTCTTTACACAAAGTGTAACCATTATAAGGGTCGTAAATTAAAGATTTCAGATCCTCAAATTTCATTAAAAGGCAAACTGGGATCAAGTGATGAGCGTGAAGATGCTTACTCTTTTTTTCACAAAATTGACAGGTGTTGTTATCAAGTTTAAAAACTTCTTTTCGCCACTTTTTGTATTCAGAAGTCTGCCGTAATCGTCTATTTATAGAACTAATGCCACCTTTCCAATTCCAATGAGATGGGCCTGGGTGCCCCAAATTTATTAAATCTGGATTATTACTTTTAGATAGGCCTTTGCTCCAAGATGTGTAATGACAAGATTTTTTAGTTATTGATATTTTTTCTTTGGTTTTTTCAGATATTGTTTTTCCTAAACTTTTTAATTTTATTTTTTCTCGCCATTCAGGAGTTATTGTTCTTCCTTTTAAACTCTCTGAATAGGTTCTTAATTTTAAGCCTAATTTTTTTAATCTATAAAAAATGGTGGCGGCATTAACTTTGAAAATTAAGCCTATTTGGGATAGTGATTTCCCATTTTTATAAAGATCTATTATTTCGTTATTGTTAATATTTTTCATGCGTATTTACTAAGTTTAAACCTATCAAATTTAACGAAAGCTTTGGCTAGACCTTTTTTAACTTGGGCAGAGAGAGGCTGCTTTCCGCCGAGCCAGTATATGGCTAAAAATTCACTCAATTCATCTGGCCGCTGGATTATTTCAGGCAATAGTCTTGAGACCAAGTGTTTATGGGTATCAAGACGGGCCATTTCCCGAGCCAAGAGCAGGGGGACATGCCGGAGATGCATGAGAGACCGAGCATCAATGGCCATTTGGGCCACGCGAAGGGGGTCAACTTTAGGGATCAGGCTCTTAATACGGTCAGCAATAGATTCCCCCGATTCATAAAACGACTCCTCCCATAAGAGATTGCTCATAACTGCACGCTGAAGCTCTTCTTCTGCGGAGACAGCATAGGTAGGGGCACCACCATGGGTGTGGACGACTTCAGCGGGATCCTTTTTGTTGATGGAAGCCATTTTAAGGCCTTTCTGTATGAGTGAAAACCGGGAATAGCCACGGTTTTATATTATCGGGACGGCCGGAGAACAAGCGACAAAGGCTTTTTCATTTCAAGTGAAGTAACTTTGTCTACACTACCGTACGTCCTCTATAATTAAGGTTTCATGTAGGAACAAGCGACCCAGTTCTTTTTTGGCGGCTGCTCTACCAACTGAGCTATAACATTTTTCGATGTTAAGAGGACTCGAACCTCCGACAGGCTGCTTGGTATGAAGTACCTGAATCTACACCATACAAGAAACAGATTAATCTAAGGTTTTGTGTAAGAACAAGCGCCTCGGTGTCTTTTTATACCAGCCTATAGCTCTTTCGAGCCTAGTATCCGGTTCCAATAGAAGTATCCGAAACTACACTATACACAAAACCAATGTTTAAAAACATCTTTTTTAAGAACAGACGATTTAGGTATTGTACGTGCTCTACCGCCGAGCTACGGCCTTGCGAGCCGGCAAGATTTGAACTTGCGACCACGTCCTTATCAGGGA
>JAPLUX010000063.1 GCA_026397455.1 Candidatus Aenigmatarchaeota archaeon
TAAAGGAGGTATTAAAATGAAAGTAATGGTTCCTTTAGCAGAAGGGTTTGAAGAGGTAGAAGCTTTGACAGTAGTCGATGTACTTAGAAGGGCGGATATTCAGGTTGATACTGTTGGTGTGATAGGTTCAGTCATAAACAGTGCACATGGTGTCAGGGTAATGGTCGATAAAAGATTGAGCGAGGTCTTACAGAGCGATTATGACGCTATAATTCTTCCAGGAGGAAACCCTGGTTACATAAACTTGAGTAGGAGTGGTCAACTGATAGAAATGCTTAAGAAATTTAACAGTCAAAATAAACTGATCGGAGCAATCTGTGGTGCACCGTCTATACTAGCAAAAGAGGGTTTATTGGACAATAAAAGAGCAACGATATTTCCCGGAAATGAAAAACTCTTGGCATACCCAAGGGACAAGCCAGTCGTGATTGACGGTAATATAATAACATCTCAAGGACCAGGAACTGCGATGGAATTTGCCCTAAGAATCGTTGAAAAACTTTTAGGTCTGGATAAAGCTCAAAAATTGAAACAAGAATTGGTGGCATAACTAAGAAACCCAGATAAAGCTCAAAACTAAGACAACAGGTGACTAGATGGAACAAGAAAAATTGACAAGAAAAATCTTGGAAAGAATGGGAGAAGTATTGGTGGCAAGAAAAAGTGAGCTGGTGGATCTGATAAAGAACGATGTCAACCCAGAAAACCCCAAGACAGTCGTAGATATGATAACAAGAATGTTGGCTCAGAAAGGATTGGTAACACCTCTTTATACATGTGAAACTACTTTTGCGATAACAAAGAGAGGTATGAAAGAGATAAGCAAATATTTTTTTATTTCTTTTAAATAATGATAAATTATAGATTTATTAGCCTTGAAAAGCCCCGTGGTGTAGCGGTCAAGCATATGAGCCTCTGGAGCTCCAGACGTCGGTTCGAAACTCTAAGAGCGAAATTCCGATCGGGGCTATTTTTATTAATTTTTCTTATAAATGAATCATATATCGTGATTTAATGATAAACCAAAAAGAAGTCTGGGAAACTCTAGCAGATTCTTGGATTAATTTACATGTGAAACCAGAAGAAGAAGTCGTCAATTTTTCAAAGAATATTAACAAAGGTCCATTATTAGATTTGGGTTGCGGTAATTGCAGAAACTCACTATCATTTCTTGAAAAAAATATTGATTGTGTGGGTCTTGACTTTTCAAAAGGCATGATAAGAGAAGCAAAGAAATTATTGAAAAAAAATAACTTGAATGAAAGTTTAGTTATAGGTAATTTAGATAATTTACCTTTCAAGAAAGGATCATTTCTATTAGTTATGTGCATAAGAACTTTACATCATCTAGAATCAAGAGAACTCAGAATGAAAGCGTTAGAAGAAATGAAAAGAGTTGGCATCAAAATTCTTTTGAGTGTATGGAAAATATGGCAAACAAGGTTCATCTGGCAATTGATAAAAAGTTTCTTCTCTGGACATTTTGCTGACGTTTATGTTGACTGGAATTATCACGGAAAAATCTACAAAAGGTTTTACCATCTATACACAAAGAAAGAGTTAGAAGATGTTTTGAAAAATACAGGATTAAAGATTGAAAAGATATGGTATGATAATGGAAACATCTGGTCTTCGGTGAATGTATGAAATGCTCTTTCTGCAAAAATGAATCGATACTTTCCAGAAGTTATGAAGGACATAATTACTGTAATAAACATTTTATAAAATTTTTTGAAAAGAGAGTTAAGAAAACTATCAGGGTTAACAAACTCATCGAGAATGGAGATAAAGTTGCTATAGCTTATTCTGGTGGTAAAGATTCTTCGAACATACTTTTTCTTTTAA
>JAPLUX010000112.1 GCA_026397455.1 Candidatus Aenigmatarchaeota archaeon
GAAAGATTCAAATGGTTTAAAAATCCTTGGATTATCTAAGAATATTGGTGCATCTTCAACCTTCTCAAAGTTCATCCAACAATTATAATTTTTTAGTGAAGATGTGATTTGATTTACATATTTTTCTGGAACCCATCCGCATAAGATGAAAGTTTTTTCTGTATTTCCTAAGTATGTTTGAACATCCTTTTTTTCTTTTAAGTTAGTCAAGAAACCTTTGGTTATAAAAAGTGATTGTTTCCATTCTATGGATTGCTTAAGAAAATTTTTTAAATATGTGTTTTGTTCTTTTTTCAATCTGTTCAATTTTTCTATTAATTCTTTTAACTGTTTTTTTGGTCTTCTAATAAGTCTACTAATGTCGTATTCTGTTAAAAGATGTTTAGTTTGTTCTTTTGCTTGGTCTGATTCAGAAAAATGAGATATTATTATTGCAGATCCCATGTTCTTTGAGAATTGACTGATTCCATAGATTGTCATGTTGAATCGATCAAGTATTTTTTGAAGTTCTTTCGTTTTTTTTATTTCCACTTCGCCAATAATGGCTTTGACAACCTTTGAAGACTTTAGGAAAGAAAAATCAACTCCTATATCCTTTACTTTTAAAAGTAGTCCTTTCAAACCTTCTAAATCTTTTATTTCTATTTCCAGGTTTTTTAAGAGGTCTAAATGATGGTTTATGGTTATTTCTATTTTGTCTATAGTTTTTAGATTTATTTTATCAGGAATTTTTTTTGTAACAGTAGGTGAACCGAACAGATCAACTAAGAAATTACTTTTTTTGTTTTCCATGCTTTCTATTTTTTCTAAGAGTTTGTTGATTCTACTCAGAGCACTTATTTCTATTTCAGCTTCTGGTTGTTGCGTCCCTATAGGTAGTTGTATTTCTTTCGGGTGTAAAAACCCAAAATCTTGAATATTTTCCAATATCTCTTCTTTTTCATTTTTCAATCCTATTATACAAACTTCTTTCATCTTAGCGGGAAAAAGCATTTAATCACATAAATAATTCTTTACGAATTGAATTGCTTTTTTCTCATTATTTTTAGCTTTTTTAATTTCAAGCATCAATTTTTTTCTTTCTTCAATGTTTATCTTTTCGATTTCTTTTTTAGCTTCATCCAAAGCTTGTTTGAGGAATATTTCCTTTCCTTTTTTCACGTTATCCTCGTATTTTTTCGTCAGAAGACTTCGTTTTTTCTCAGTCATCTTGATTATAGAATCAGCTTTTGACCTTGCATTCATTATTTTTCTGTTTACTTCTTGTTCTTTTCGTTTTATTTCATTTACTATACTCTCTAGCATGTGTTAGTATTCGCTTTTTTTTTAAAAATAGTTATCTACTCGCTGTTTTTAATATTTCTTGCTAATTAATATTTCCTTGAATAATCGACAGTAGCAGGAATGAAGATGAAATCCGAATATCATTTCTTCCTGTAGCCAAATTTCTTGTTATATTTGTCGTGATCTATGACATCGAGAACAAATGCTACTATTTCTATCTTATTTTCACCTTCTATAAGGATGTAAAGCATTCTCCAAAAATTAGGTAGTTCAACTCTAAACAAATTTGTTATTCCGTATTTCTCTTTATACTCTTACGGTATAAGATTCTTGCCAATGGGTTCACCATAATGGAAATGAGATTTGATAATTTCTATCTTCTTATTCAATGAATTGAGAATGGTTTTTTCTATTTTGGATTCGAATGCTTGCTCGTTAAGAAATTTGTAAACTTCTTCTGCTTCCCGAGAGAATATAACACGAACTGTTTTCATACTTCAAAACCCTTTTGTATAGCCATTCTAAGTTTAGGATTGGTATTATGAATCCACGTTATTCCTCTTATACTCACCGCTATCTTATTGCTCTCTTCAAGATATTCCAATATAATTTTCAAAGTATTGTGATTCACTTGTTTTGGTAGACTCCTCTTCAAGTCAGCTATTTTTATAACGCTTTCATTCATATTTCTTAGAGTTCTCTCTACCATAATGACTGTATTCAAAGTTGGTGTATGCTTGAGTTTTTGCGTTATCATATTAATCACTAAAAGTTATTAACTAATAACTATTTTATATTAACTCGTATATAAAGTTACCTTTTTTGAAAAACAAACAGTAACAGAAATGAAATTTGAATTATTATTTGTCAGTTTATACTGAATTATTTGGGTTTATGTTTCTTTCTTACTTATTAATATTTCCTTGAAAAATTCCTCTTGTTCAGTCGCAACCTTTCCTCTAGAAGACAAGTACAACAAAGGCATGAAATGCCTTACTATTTCATCCCTCTCCCATTTTTCAACTATCTTCGAGAATTCGACTTTTTCTGATTTTAGTTTAGACAATAGACCATCAATCTCAGACATCAATTCATTTATCCTGACTTCAATATCCTCTTCTTCACCGATTTCTGCCTTCAACCTTTTACCCAACACTCTCTTAACTGTCTCTTTCTTTTCTTCTACTTTCATCGCTTTGTTCAATGCATCGATCAACTCATCCAACGTAACTTTTCTTTTCACATGTCTTTCAATCGGTGGTTTCAAACTCAATTTTGATAATTCTTCTCTTATCTGCTGAAATTCATCCACAGTCAGACCTGATGCTGGGAAATATTCCATCTCTTCTGCTTTTAATGGTGAAAGAACTTCTGACTTTAATTTCAACAGTATTGCTGCGACTAGGACAACTTTAGCAGGAATCCTAAAATCCAGAGTCTTAACCCCTTCAATGTACTTCAAAAAAGAGTCAGCCAATTTAATTATGTCAACATCCCATGGGTCCATCCCTTCATAAGAAACTATGTTGTATATAAGCTCTTCCCAAGATTCTTCCTTTATTATCATCTCCAATAAATTCTGTTCTTCCATCTCAACCAGCCTTTATCTCTGGCAAATCTAAACCGAGTATCTTTGATTCTCCGCCTTCCATCGATATTCCGTAGACACGGTCACCCTGTTTGATCGTGAAATCGTTATGCGTGAT
>JAPLUX010000142.1 GCA_026397455.1 Candidatus Aenigmatarchaeota archaeon
ATTCTCTACTTTTAAGAAAAAGCCAGTTTTTACTTTAATTTTTGAATGTGGAGGGCGTTTTCTTGCTCTTGGTGATTCTGTTTTGGAATCTATAAAAAAATTGAAAAGTACTATGGGAGAAAATTCTTTCTTAGGATTTTATACTTCTGCGGAACACGGTTTCACAAAAGATATGCCGCCTACTGTTCATTCTTTCAGCAGTGTAAGTTTTTCGATAAGTGATGAACTTATAGCTGAAAAATGATTTTAAATCTTTAAAAAATACATAAAAAGGTGAGAAAATGCCTGGGTATGATGTACCATCTTTTGTAAATGATATGTTTGGATTAGTTCATCAAACTAACATATTTGAGAGTACTCCAAATAAAATAACTGTTTTAAAAGATTCTCAAAATTACCAAGTAGAAATGAATGAGATATACAAATTTTATTGCGAGATGGTCGGTTTTGATCCCTCTGATTTAAAGACTAAATCTGCTCCAGAACTTGTACCAACATTTCCAACTGATGCTTTCAAAAAATATTTTCCTAATGGTGAAATATCACCACTACCCAAAATGATGTTAACTGTCCCAGAATATGCTCTTAAACTAACTTTAGATGAACAATCCAGATTCTACGAATCAAGCGCCACAAGTGGAAACCCCAGTCTTATAGGGTTAACACAGGAGGATTTTGATATTGTGGGTGAAAGTTATGGTAATGTTCTGAGGGCATTGGTTGGAGAAAAAAATCTTGATAATCTACTTTTCTTCAATCCGGAGTTAAGGTACATACCAAAATCTTATGCTGTACCGGTTCAACAAAAATACACTCAAATGTCAAGAGAGTACCACTGGGTATTAAAACCTGGAGAAAAAGGAATGGATCTAGACATAAATTTAGTAGTTGGAAAAATGAATGAATCAGAACAAACTCACAAATCCATATTATTTGGTCCATCAGTTCCTCTTATGTACAGAACATTCAAAACTCTTGGACAAAGAAAAAAATGGAACTTGAAAGAAGGATTCATTATGTGCGGAACAGGAGGATGGGATGGAAAGAAAGGAAGTATTCAAGTTGATCCAATAAAAAAAGAAGATTTTGTAAAAAGTGTTTCAGAGATTACGGGTATACCCATAAGTAGAGAATGGGACTCATTCGGAACCACAGAAACTAAAATAAATTTTCCAGGACATTACTCGGAAGGAATTAAGGATTTTGTGTTTCACACACCTGAAGCTTATACAGATGTATTCGTTAGAAGACCTAGTGATAATGAAATACTTGGAGTTGGAAAAGAAGGAGTTTTAAACATAGTAACACCTTTAGCATTTGGACATGCAGGAACTGGTTCCATAGTAGTTGATGATTGGGTAAAACTATTATCAGATGATGGTTGTGATGAATGTGGAAGGAAAGGTAAGACATGGCAATATATAAGAAGAGCCATCAAGAGTGAAAAAACTGGTTGTGCAATGGTTGCATTAGAAAAATTATCAGAAGTTGCTAAAAATTTAGTATCAGGTGACTAGATTGGAAAATACTGTTTCTATTCCTTCGTTTATTCAAGGGGAACTCAATGAAAGTGGAAATAATATATATGAAGAATTCAAAGATGAGGAAGTTAAATTAAAATTAAAACTTTTCGAACCCACTTCGGAAAATCTAAGACAAATCGTTTCAAATTTAAGGAATGAAATTCAGAATTCACATAATAGAACTACTAAGGAAATAATAGAAATTTTAGGAAATGTTGGAGAGAGATGGAAAAAATCAGACCAGTACAAACAATGTTTAGAATTATTACCTACAATCTACAACAGACCTAGACTTACGGTTGAAGGAGATTTAAAAACTTTCGAATATTTTCTTAGAAGTGATACACTTAATCTGCTAATAAATCATGAATTTGAAGCATACAATATACTAGATAAATGGATATTTGATAAAGGAATCTGGAAAAGAAGACAACCTCATGGTTTAGTCTTTCATAATCTTGCTGGCAATTCTCCTATGGTTGCTCTGAGTGAAATAGTCGGTGTTCTAACAAAAAATGTTAACTTGGTCAAAACTGCAAGTGATGATCCACTAACACCAGAAAAAATTGCTGAAGTAATATTTGAAGAAGATAAAACTTTAGGTAGACGGTTATCAGTAGTTTATTGGAAAGGTGAAGTTGATAAAAAACCAAATGAATTGTACTCTGTTCTATTTCCAACCGATTTTCAAGAATCACCTATTGATGCTGTAACTTTCTGGGGTAGTATGTATTCTGTAACTACTGGAAAAAGAATAGCTGCAAAAGCTGGTATTCCTGTAATTGAGCATGGCCCAAAGTATAGTTTTGATGTGATAATCGAGGATCAAAATCTACCTGAAAATTTATATATGGAAATAGTAGGGAGGGATATAATTCCACATGAACAAGAAGCTTGTAACAGTAGTAGAGTTGTTTTTGTTAAACCATTAGAAAAAAATGGTGGAATAAAAATTGCAAAAGGGTTAACTGATGCCTTTGAAAAAAATCAGGAAATGAACCCAAAAAAAAATGAAGAGTTTGAGTATAAAAAAACTATGAGTTTGAGATTCAGTTATTTTCCTGATAAGTTAGAAGGAAAAGCTGATGTATTAGTTCCTAGAGGAGGAAAAGTTTATTGGACTGTTGTTTATCTTAATCAAGAAAGAAAACTTCAAAGAGCAGATTTAGATGCTTGTATGAGAAGATTCATTATAGTAAAAGAAGTTGGTAATGAAGATGAAATAATCGATTTCATAAAAGAAAACAACCTGAAAAAATATATTCAAAGAGTGGGTATTTACGGTACTGAACATGCAAGAACTAGATTGGCAGATCAATTAACACTTTATGGAGCTGATTCGATAACATACACAGGGATGTTAAGTATTAAGATGCCAGGGGAGACCCATGATGGTTTTTATAATCTTCCTAAATTTACAAGACTTTGTACAATGGTAGAACGTTAAATTTGAAATGATTAAAATCTATTAATCTAAATTACTAATTATTATTGGTGTTAAATTGAAATCACAACATACGTATGTCGTCTTGATAGACCTTCCTGAAGCATTGCCGTTTGAGTTTAAACTTACTAGGACAAAACCTGATGGTTTAGATGAACTAGATGGTGAGGCTAAGAAATCTGAAGAAGAATTGTTTAAATTTGTAGCAAGATTAGAAAAATATTTTAAAGAA
>JAPLUX010000070.1 GCA_026397455.1 Candidatus Aenigmatarchaeota archaeon
GTAATCAGGCGACTGTTCCCAATTCTTAGCGTATTCGATTTCTTTTGCCGTTGGCATGTGTTTGCGTTTGCAGGGATTATTGCAGTATTGACAGAATGTTAGGAATACACCACGGACTGCCATCTGTGCCTCTTTTGTCAATGTACATGCACATCCGCCACAGTGAGGGCATTTTGTCCATTTGCACTTTGGACACCATTCTTCATGCCCACTGATAGGGATTATTGCACCGCATTGGAAACAATAGTGCTGTTGTATCTCTGTCCCTTGGATTTTCTTGATGTTCTTTGGTATTTCAAAACGAAGCATATCTTCAATCGGGTTGATTGGTTTTTCTATTTTCTCCATATTTTTTCTCCTTATTTTTTAAACCGTTTTTTTAAGTCTTTAGTGCACTCTTCATAATCTTTCTGTGTACAAACTATAGCATGTTCAATATCTAATATATGACTAGAAACTCTCTCAAACTTTTCAACAAATTCGTTGTATTCATTAATAGACATTTCTCTTGGTTTAGTGTAGTATTTGGATGTCTTGATAAAAGCGATAACTTTGCCTGTTTCAATATTTCGTTTGGATAGTATGCGTGCAGTAAAATCAGATGGAAAGCGGGAATTATAGACACGGCTCTCATGGACTACTTCTTTTTCCATATCTATTTGCAGTGTATCTTCCCCTGGTTTACTGTCTATTGTCTTTGCTTCTTCTTTACTGAAGGCCCAAGCCCTCAATTTTTCAGTTTCTATAGTTGGCTCAAAAGCAGTATGAGGTAATTTCTCTCCTTTCTTCCAAGCTTTTTTATTTTTTCCTTCGTCCATATTAAGTTCTCTTATAATATTCCTTTTCGTTTCAGGCAATCTTCAAAATAGGTATGGCTGAAGGGGTCGCTATCAGCTTTGCATTGCATGATTTCCATTTTAAACAGTTTTACTATCTCTTGTGCCTTCGTTTGGCAATAGCCTTGCAAATCGCTTGTGGTCATAGTGTTGTAGAGGTCGTCTTTCACCTGTTCATGCACTAGACCGAGTAACACATCGCTTACATTCATTTCCAATAAAATTTGTTCTTTATCTCGCATTTTTCATCACTCTCTCTTTCACTCCAACGATACCTACAGTCAATGTGCCGTCTTTAATATATTTTAGGATTTGCCTATCGAATGGGTCTCTTTTATTTAAGACTTCCTTGTAAGTTTTCATAAGTCCTCATGCACTAGGACTATTGCGTTCTTTTCTTGTTTTCCTTTTCGTTGCCAGCAGAATTGCACAGGTTCCTCACGGAATGACTTTTCGCCTACGCCAAGATACGATTCAAATTCATTGTGAAGGTCATCAAAAAAGTTCTGTTTTTCAAAATCCATTCTCTCCTGCATTCTTTCGTCTGTTACGTCCTCTGCCATCTCTTCTTTGTATTTCTCCCGTATTTTCTTGAACAGCTTTTGTCTGTCTTTTTCTTTCATGTTGACATAATTGTTAAGTGTTTTCTGCCCCTGCGGGTACAATTCGTTGATTTTGTTTTCAATGAACTCATCCTCAAGAAAATCTCTTGTGTCTTTTTCAAATTCATTTGAGAAATCATAATATTGTATGCTTTTTTTGAAGTTTACAGCGTCTTCTTTCTTTTTGAAACATGCACAGGGATAATTGTTGTAATCGTTCCAGCAGACACGATGGCCTTCTTCGATTTCAGCGTTGCGTGCCATGTAGTCGCCTGTCCAACGAGCTCTCTTTTCCGCAATAGCAATCATCAAATCCCAGTTCATCTCCCAGAATGGAAACTCTGCATAACCACCCCAACCAATGATGCTGTCCGTAATCATATCCACCCATTTTTTTTCCAGTGGCAACGGCTGTATTTTTACGCAGGTAAGCGATGTTGATAGTTCAAGATTCATTCCCTCTGCTTTTCTGGGTTCCATTACCTCAAGGTTTTCATCCATAGCATCTGCAACAATACCTGCTGTAGCCATTGGTTTTTTCTTACCAAGCCATTTGATTGCATCTGTTCTTTCGCCCATCACATATTCGTTCGGGCAACCTTTTATTTTCTCCTCGACTATCTTTGTAACTGGATTGCCAAGATAATCAACCATTTCTTTGCCGACCATTCTGGCTTTTACTGGATGTCCATTTTCGTCGGTTCGTATTACCTCTGTTTTCTTTATTTTGTCTATTGGCTTAATGATTGTTGCATCTTGAAGACATGCTTCCTCAACGCCTATTGTACCAACAGGGCATACATTGAATTTGCAGAACTCCGATTCATCAACATTGGGTACATTGACATCTATCTCATGCATCTCATTGTTGGCCCTCACATAATGCTTTCCTGGACTGAAATCCCGTCCCCTTAATGATTCGTTAATACTAGAATCGTCAGAATAGACTGTCTTTGTCCAACAGGCTATACGCATCTGTTTCATTTTTACTCCGTTTCCGCTCTCATTATATCTAATTCTGTTGCAAGTTTAAACATTTCACCTTCAGGGTATTCATTGCCTGATGGGTTTTTGAAGACAAAACTGCCTCTATCCATAAACCAAGGCTCGTAATAAATATCAGTGCCCTTTGGAAAACGTAATGCCCTTTCCCCATCTAGCACATCAATTAGAACGGAACCTGTTTCAACACTTATTCGTCTAACTATGTTTTTCCTAATTAGGTTGATTATCACTGCCTTATCGCCTGGTTCTCCCAAGTCACCCATTTTTCCTACAACATATAGGGGTTTTTCATATGCATCAATGAAACTACGCTTTTTAGATGGATGGCTGATTATACCGTATGTTTTTTCACCTGATTTCTGGTCATAACTTATTGGAAATATAACATCTGGGAAACTATATTCTTGGTCATCCTTTCCTTTGCAAGATGAATTGATGCCGAGATGCCACTCGCAATATTTCATTCTAACATTTTTACCTTTGATGTCACAAATTATTGCACCTTTTTCGTCTTGTTCGCATACCGTTGGTAGTTTCATTTTATCCTACTTCCATTTGACTAATCCAACGCCGTCTATCTTCTCTTTTAGCATGGTTGGTTTAACTGCAAATAAAAACTTAGGCAGTTCCTTGTTTTCCGTTAGTGTCTTATCTGTTTTAATTTTTAGAAATGCACCTTTTTCATGCGTGTGTTCTACATATGGTACTTGGCATTTACCGTTTTTGTCATGCCATGCACAAGACGGCCCTTTTCGTTCTAAGTCTTCAATAGCAGCATCACCAAGCATACCCATAAAATGGTCTGATGCATGTGCCACGTGTTTTGGACCTATCATAAAAGGATGCGGTTTGAAATTAATGCCCATTATCGAATCGAAATAATAACTGCCTTCTTTACCGATGCATACGTCGTCAGCATATTTTCCCTCTATTGCTTCGCATCCCATTTTCGTCATGTTTTTGCATAACTCTTTTTCCAGTTTTTCATCCATATATCTTCTTCAACTCCTCTCTGCATATTTCAACATCATCTTTTTCTATCATACAATAGGCAAAATCTTCTGCTTGGAAACGGTCTTTGAACTCTTGAAACTTGCCAATTGTTCTAATCCAACCGCTTTCTTTGTTGAACTCTCTGACTGTAAAAAGGCGTGGGGCTTTTTCATCAAATTGCTCACTCGTAATAAAATATTTATCTTCAATTAATTCGCTTTCTACTTTTGAATTGAAAAACCTCATCGTACTTTCGGTAAAATAGTATTGTCCTTTTTCCTCGTTTATCCGCTTGACATCTTCCATGTTCATTTTATCAATCAACTCTGCTTTCTATATCGGCACGAATGCCAAGAAGAGCAAGTTCTTTTTGTAATTCGCTATACATCTTATTTGCAAAATTCATGCTTTGGCATTCCATTGCATCCCTTTCAGGATACCTAAAAATCAAAGTATAACCGCCCCTAAAACTATCCTTCCATATCTCTAGTTCGTTGAATTTATAATCATTTGCTTGGTTTTCTTTTTTGTGTCCATATTTTTTAATGAACAAGACTAGAGGGTCCCTACCATTTATGTGTAAGTTTACAAAACCGCATGGGAACCAATTATCACCAACCTCTGCCCTAAATTTATCCTGCTGAGCTAAAACTCTTTGTACCGCTTCTTTCAAAGTTTCTTCATTAAATGGTCTGTGTTCCGTTGTCGATATGCTTACCATCGGTACGCCGTCTTTAGTCTGAACAAATCCAATTGGTCTAGTTGGTGGGTTAATCCTTTCCAGTTCTAATCTCTCAAGCATCTTGAAATTACGTTCTGACAAAAGCGACAATTCAGCAAGAGGTATTTCGCATAATTTAAGTTTACTTCCCCATACATCTGTACGTCTTCCACGCATCTCTGGACACTCTAAATTTGCCTCTTTAATATAATCATCATTAACATAGCAAAAATCACCGTTTATGGTACCACCTATCTTTTTACAAACTAGAGCGTTTTCTAACATTCCAATCACTTTTCTAATTAATTATAATGTGTCAATAAAATCTTTTATTTTTTTAATTTCATTTACAGTTGACGGGTCGTATTTCTTTGTCTCACAGATTATCGGTATGACTTCAGTTATGAAGCCCTCTGGGACTTCCTCAGTTGCTCCTAAATACTGATAACAGGTTTTTGCTTCCCCTTTCCGTATGATGTTACCCAAGAAGGTCTGTATAAGTTTCTTGTTCTCATGGACAGATATTCCTGCCACTTGAGAATAATTTGCATCCGATATGCCGAATTTAGGATTATGTCTGTCCCATACAAGAAAACGGACATCCTTTTTGCCTGATTCTTCAAGATGTTCACGTTTGAAAACGATAATCTGCCTTGGGTCGTTGCCATCTTGCAATTTATATGCTGCTATTTTCATGTTCCTCACACCAATTTCCATTTTTGTCGCATTTCAAAACTTTTTTAACATTGAAATATTTTTGGATGATTCTTGCAGATTTGTTCATGTCTCTGATAAACTCTTTCATTTCACCTTCGGTTGCAAATGTCTTTTCCAATTCAATTTGTTTACCATGGTACTGTTCAGGGTCATCTGGATAGTTTTCCTGTTCCCAAACCAGTTTCCATTGTTTTTTAGTCATTATGCCCACCCATATCAATTGCTTTTCGTTCACCTGCTTCGTCCATCGCTTCGGCTATCATCAGTATATTTTCTCCAGTTCTTGGTAAATTGTATGTATCAAGCCAATGTTTTGCCTCGTCAATCCAAGTATCTTTTTCCGTCCAACAATTTATAGAGCCATCTTTATCCATCTTGCAGACTAACGGTTCCTGAAAATTAATATTTCTTGTAGTAGCCATAATAATCATAAAAATAATCAACTGCAATCTATTTAAGAGCTACTACAAAAGAAGTATACTTATTCTGGTTTTCCAAGACTCCATCGTTTTGATTCAAGTGAATCCATTTTCTCTTTCACATAGCTTCCCTGGTGCCAGAAAATATCTGGTCTATATCTGGCGTCTGTTATTCCTAAGATGATGGCATTAGCATTATCAACCATGTGCATGGGTATCCACCGCCTCTCTTCGTCTAAACTGGGGAATTTTTTATGGAACTCACCAATAATATTTAAATTCATAATATCTTGCACCCGTGTAAGGACGTGCAATTTTTCAGTTTTACAGGTAATTCTTTTTTCAAAGTCTTCAATATCATTGCAATCTTCATAGAACTTATCCGCAAAAAAATGATATGTGTCTTCGTTTAATTTTAATTCTTTCATATTTTATCGCCCTAAAAATACGGGTATTTTTCTTTTTCGTATTTCTGTATGAATATATCTCCTCAATCTGTATTCCTGTCTTTGGTATGTTTCTGGCTCTATTCCCACTCTCCCCGGTGTTGTCTTCTTTGTTGTCATAATGACGCAATTAGATGCCCTGCGTATCGAGTCACTTATTATTGCTTTTTCCTTGTAGTATTCGCTATCATATTTAGCCCAATAGTTTTTGCAGTCTATTCCCCATTGTGGTCGCTTAACCCTATCCAATGTCAAATCCACAGCTTCGCCATTGCGAAAGAGATTCATCACAAAATGGAACTGGTCGGGTTTGCCTCCTGCACCCATCCCAACT
>JAPLUX010000163.1 GCA_026397455.1 Candidatus Aenigmatarchaeota archaeon
AGACTTTGCATCTGGTGCTAATACTATTGATACACATTCAGATACTACGGTTTTAAGCAATTATTCAACTGGTGGTGCTGGTATTGTCTGGAGTAATCCATATGGCGTTGGTGGATGGTACGTTAATATGAGTAACTCTCGATGGCTTCCAGTAGAGTTCTATCCAACCGATGGAATACGCAGATGTGGGATTGATACTTGTGTTAGTGATGATGATGGTGGTCTAAATCAAGCTAGCTATAATATATATTGGGAACAATACGTCTCGACAGGATTACCTGGAGGTTTGTATCAAAACACAATCGAAGTAGGCGCTTGGCCTTATACTAAAACGCCATGTGATACAGGTTGTTAATGGGTGATAATATGAAAGTTACAAATTTAACAAAATTTATGTTGGTAACAATTTTTACTCTATTCATGGTATCTACAGCAGTAACCTCCATAGGAGTTACACAACCGATACCTGTCGGCTTAAAAATACTTAGAGGAACCACAGCAAAATTCTACTTTCAAATACAGGCTTTGAAGGACTCTAAACAATCCTGTACTTATTCCGCTACTGGTTTGGATCCTTTAGTAATAACCCTTGATGAAAATAAAGCGACAGTGGATGAGGGAACCATAAAGAATGTGTATGGAACTGTCTCTGTTCCAAACGATGCACCTATAAAAACATACACTGGAATGGTCATCGTGAGCTGTGCTCCTTTTACTGGAGCAAATGAAGACTTCAGTGGTTCAGTAGTAAAACAAACAACTGGAGCTAATTTTATAATAAATGTTGTTGAACATCTTGAAGAACAACCTGTTATTCCAATTCCAGAAAAAGAAAAACCCAAGGCATCCCCAATAATATTAGTTCTTATAATCATCGTACTGATTCTAGCTATTGTTGGCTTTTATTTCTCTAGAAAGAAAAAAATAGAATAAAACTTCTCTTCTTTTTCTGTACTATTTTTTGATAAAACTAAAATTATGTAGGGATTTATAAATCAAAAAAACAAAAATATTATTAAAGATGTGTTTTAATGACTATAAAGTCATTTTTTTTGTTAGTGTTGTGTTTAATTATAGTAATATTCTCCTTAATCTTTTTTGTCCCTGGTTTTGAGGGCATCAAACGTTTTATAGAACTAACTCTCGTAGGAAGGTTAGAAGTTGAAGGAGTTCCTCCTCAAGTTATTGCAGTTTATCTGGAAAACAGTCCATGCGATGAGCCTGGTGGTAATCTACGTAGCGTGAATGCCAATGCAAACGATTTTCGCCCAATTAGATTCAACGCAACAGTATACGATATCAATGGGGATTGTGATGGTAATGCAACTTTCTATATATGTGCAAATGAAACTGCCGTTTCACCAACTTTTTGTAATGAGTATTATTATGTTGATTCTCCCATAATCGTTACAGCTCCTTATGAAAAGAGTGGTCTTTACTGTAATTATACTACTACCTACAACTTACCATACTTCAGAAGATGTGGAAATTGGTATGTCAACGTTACTGCGTTCGATGCATCAGGAAAATCCAACAGTACTGTGAGATGGTGGAGGGATAATCTGCTTAATGCAGTTTTGTATCCTTACGTTAATGGTTATATAGGCGATGTGGTTTACATGGGAACAGTTAAACTAGGACAATGGAATACTGAGAAAGGTAGAAACACAACAAAGAATGCAGGAAACACAAACATTTCTTCTTTGGCATGGAATGCAACAAATTTCACACGTACACAACCTCCCAATGATGTTATCCCAATAATTCCTTTTGAGGGCCACACTACGTTTGCTATCGATAACGATACAGATAAAAATAACGGGGCAGGTTACATTAGTGAAATTCCTTCAAGCCAGATTCCATTCCCATCTTATGGGTTAGATAGATGTGAAGATTTTAACTGTAATTCAGCTAAAGCAATGTATGACCTTTGGTGGCACATTTATGTTCCGTCCGCTATAAAATCAGGTATATATGAAAATGCAATTCAATATAATTCAACACCAATGAGTTGTGATTAATATGAAAAAAATGAAAATCGTATTGAGCCTTTTGCTTTTTGTTTTGCTTACTGCTCAAAACGTTAAAGCTTTTGGACTTACTCAACCGATATTAGAAAAAAGTTCTAT
>JAPLUX010000160.1 GCA_026397455.1 Candidatus Aenigmatarchaeota archaeon
AAGATTCTGATCCTGGTTGTAGAGGTAGTTATACATTGACACCTCCAGAAATAACTAAAGCAATGAAAACTATAAGTGGGCAAATGAACTTATGTCCAAATGCAGTTACACAATTTGAAATAAAATGGGTTGTAGAACACCCAGAAATAATAGATAAATATGTCAGAAATGTTAAAGCAGAATACAATTTAAGACGACAAGCCATGGTGAAGGCTTTTAGAGAGCATCTTCCTGAAGCTGGTTTACATATGCCGCCTGCCGGCTTTTATTGTTTTGCCGAAATAAGTAAGTATACCAATGGACGAAATGATACTGATGTTCTAGAAATGTTAGAAAAAAAAGTAAATGTTTGGACGCTTCCTGGATCTATTTTTGCGATGGATCCAAAAGATGGATGGTCTAGATGGACATATGTGTCAGAAACAATAGAAAGAATACCTACTGGACTCGAAAAAGCATATGAAGGTTTATCTAGCTTAAAAATATGAACAATTCAAATTTTTTTCAAACACGAATATATCATTGCCTCTTTCTGTTTTTCTTTCGAGTATTCTGAAACTGTATTTAATCAGCATATTCAATGTTTTTATGTTACCAACCCCAACTTTAACCCAAACTTTTTCATAACCAGAGTTTATTATATCATTCATGAATCGATCAAACATTAAATTTTCCAGCCCATTGTTCTGATAATCTCTTTGAATAGCACCTAACCACGCATAAGCTATTTTAGGTTCATCTTCATACCAAGCCATCGTACCTATTGGTTTTGAACCATCTTTAGCTAACCAAACACCATGCTTTCTTTCTTCCAGTCTTTTATCAATCTCTTCTGCAGTAACGTAATTTTTCGTAAAATCTAATTCTTCGTGTATCAATGACAGCAATGATTTTAAATCGTCTATGGTTCCCTGTTGCAATTGTACTGCGTACATGTCGAATCACCTTTCAGCCTAAAATTTTACAAACGAATTTTCCAGAATCAGTCAGTTTAACGGGGATTCCTTTGTTTTTAGAATTTCCAGCTACTATCAGGTTCAATTCAATTAATTTTTTTAAATTCCATCTCAGAGTAGAAGGAGGGATGTCATGACTTATCGAAAGATTTTCCACTAAGTTTGTAACATTTATGTATTTTACATTATTCTTCAATTCTTTCAAGATGAGAATTTGATGTCTAGTTAAAACTCTAAGTAAAACTTTTCTCAGGACTTCCGTTCGTATCGGCTTTGACCACCGATGAACCGGCTTTGAACACCATCTATTTGGCTCGACATCACTATCAACTTTATAGTTTAGAGAAAATACTATTTAAGTGTAATGTGCAACAAAAATTGCAGAACTGATACGATGAAAAGTAATTTTATATCTTTGATTTACGATAATTTTCCATTATTGTGTTCGCTATGGAACCTGAACCCTTCAAAATAAAGATGATCGAAAAAATAAGACTGATTCCTAAAGAAGAAAGGGAAAGATTAATTGAAACAGTTGGTTTCAACGTCTTTAATCTCAAGATAGATGATATTTTTATAGATTTGTTGACTGACAGTGGAACATCTGCAATGAGTGATGAGCAATGGGCATCGATGATGACAACTAAACAATCTTATGCGGGAAGCAACAGTTATTACATTTTAGAAAATGCTGTAAAGAATATTTTCGGCTTCAAATATTTTGTCCCTGTACACCAAGGTAGAGCTGCAGAACACAATCTATTCACTAATATGGTGAAACCTGGAAACATCGTTCCGAACAATTCTCACTTCGATACGACTCATGCAAACATAATGTTTGTTAATGGTATTCCTAAAGATTTCGTAATCGAGGATGCTTATGATACAGAAAAGAATATGCCGTTCAAAGGTAACATGGACATAGAAAAGCTTGATGATTTTGTGAGTAAGAACAAGAATAACATACCGTTGATAATGACTACGATCACGAACAATACAATCGGTGGACAGCCAGTATCAATGGAAAATATAAGAAAAACAAGCGAGATAGCGAGAAAACATGGTATCCCATTTTTCATAGATGCCTGTAGGTTTGCTGAGAATTCATTTTTCATAAAGAAGAATGAGAAAGGTTACAAGAATAAAAAAATAATAGAGATTGCTAGAGAGATGTTTTCTTACGCAGATGGTTGTACATTCAGCGGAAAAAAAGATGCTTTAACCAACATAGGCGGTATACTTGCTACAAACGATGAAAAACTGTTTGAAAAAATAAGAAACATGTTGGTCATAACAGAGGGATTCCCGACTTACGGTGGTTTAGCATGCAGAGAATTAGCGGCTATGGCTGTTGGTTTACATGAGTCGACTGATGAAAGTTACCTCAGATCTAGATGCGGACAAGTTGAATATTTGTGGAAAAGATTGCATGATGCAGGAATTCCGACAGTTAATCCTCCTGGAGGTCACGCGGTTTTCATC
>JAPLUX010000010.1 GCA_026397455.1 Candidatus Aenigmatarchaeota archaeon
ATTTCTGATATTAAAAATTAAGAGGGTGATAGTTTGGCTAAAGCTTGGAAGATAATTCTAGCGGCAATAGTTTTTATGATAGTGGCTCAAGTGATCCACACTATTGAATCAATGCTTACAATGAACTATTACACTGACCCAGCATACATCACAGTTTGGAGTAAAATAATGATGCCAACGGTAGGACCACCACCGACTGAATTCTACTACTATTCATTGACATTCTCTTTTATTACAGGTTTGCTTTTTACAGTTGTGTATACCGCCTTTGAAAAAAGTGTTCCAGGAAATACTTTTGTTAAGAAAGGTCTAATGTATGGTTTGTTAATGTGGCTCGTTGGCGGACTATCAGGTTCTCTAGCGATGGTTTTGTTGATAAACCTACCGATTGATTTGATCGCATACTGGACAGTGTCAGGGTTGATAATCGATTTAATAGCAGGAATTGCAATAACAAAAATTGTCAGTTAATTTTTTTATTTTTTTAAAATTTTTTATTAACCTAATTCAATCCAATCAAAATATTTTTCTAGCCAATCAATCTTTCCAACCTTAAAGTCCTCAGTATTTCCATCTAATATTTTGAGAATATCATTAACATTTTTCTCAACACTCTTCTCAGAAGTATCTATCTCATAAACTTTCTTATTTTTCATCACAGTTTCAGAAGTTATCACTCCAAGTATCTCTGCTTCTAAGTTTTCTCGAACCTTCAACGGATTAGAAGGGTATCTCTTTTCCAGCCTTTTCTTCAATACTTCAGGGTTGCATCTCAAAACGATGACAATATCGACATGGAAAAGATGAGCAGTGTGACCCTCTAAGATGATATTATACTTGAGTTTCTTGATTTCTTTTTCAAGTCTATCCATGTCAAGGATTCTAGATTCTCTCTCTTTATCGTAACCAACGAAAGCATCCAATTCTTCAGCAAGTTCATTTATCGATATCAAATTGTAATTAAGTTTCCTTGACAAAAGTTTTGAGATTTCTGTTTTTCCAGTAGCAGGTACACCACTTATAGAGATTTTCATATTATCACAAATCATTTCTTAACTATTTTTATCTTATCTAAAATCAAAATTCTTCCGCCCTCTTTATCTTTTTCTACATGACTTTTTTCTATTTTTAATTTCTTTTTAAAAAAATCAGCATCAAGGACAAAGGACTCAAATTCACCACCTTCACCACAAGGACTTATCTTGTACTTTTCATTCAAAATTTTTATATCATCAATGAATTTTCTATCGACTTTCCTTCCAATAAAATCATCCAAACCATAAGCAAAAACTCCTATAATGATCACATCAAAATTTAATTTAATGACTTCTTGTAATAACTCAAATTGATCTCTCTGCCATAATGGGTTAATACATTGTAAATTAAGTTCATCACAAATTTTTTGAACCCTAGATGATTGATAAACAGAAGATACAGCTCCAGTAACAATTCCTTCAATTTCATATTTTTCTTTGGCTTTTTTTATCGCTTTTTCTAAATCTTTCAATTCTATTTCCCTTTCTCCTTTTGTTTTTTCTATTATGATTGGTAGACCGATTGCTTCTGCTTGTTTTTCAGCAAGAGTTATGTTAGGCGTATGGAACATGTAACTCGCAGGGTTTTCAGAAACAACAGTTATCAAGCATTTAACATCTGTGGATTGTAGTGCATAGTGTAAAGCTAAACATGAATCCTTTCCACCTGAAAATAAAACTGCTGTTCTCATTTTTTACCTTCCAATCTTTTTTGAATAGATTGACTAGTTAATTCTTTAAGGGCATCAGAAGCAATCCACTTAGCAGTTTTTGAATCTATTTTTTGAATCTCCTTTGCTGTTTTAATAGCTTCTTTATTTAGGTTGGTATTACGTTTTCCAATCTGACGTAGAGCCCAATTAACAGCTTTTCTTACAAAATTTCTATCATCTGTTGATTCTCGTTTTATTATCGGCAGGAGTTTAATAAAATCTTTATCTTCAATGTCTTTATTATGGAAAGCCATACAGGCAATCAAAGAAAATCCTGTTCTTTTAACAAATTCTTCATTTCTTTTACTCCATTCGATTACTTTATCATACGCAAAATTTGTTTTATCAAAAAGGTTCATGCATACCTGGTCACATACATCCCACGAATCAAAATCTTTTATCCATTTTTCCATTTGTTCTTCAGTGACCATCTTAGGATTATCTATCATACTTGCAAGTATTCGTGCTTCATGAATTCCCGACTCCCAAAGTTGTTGCGCAAGTTCGTGATTTTTTCCAGTTTCTTTAGCAATTTTTCTCAAATTTGGAATCGATATGTCATAAGTATTCTTAGGGTTAATTCCAAAATGTGCCATTCCTTCCACATTCTTTGGATTAGACAAAGATTTCAGTTTTTCAAGAACTTCTTTATATTGCATTTTACCCATATACTCCTGTATTATTTATTTTTATAAAACTTTTTTCACTATAAATTACTGTAAATTTAAAGATAGTAAAGTGGTAAAAATGGTTGAGTTTGAGATTTGGGCTGAAAAATACCGTCCAAAATCGTTAAAAGAAGTGATAAATCAAGTTCATGTAACTGAAAGGTTAGAGGCATTTGTAAAAGAAAAAAACATCCCACATTGTTTGTTTGCCGGTTCTGCTGGCACTGGAAAGACGACATGTGCCCTTGCTATGTCGCATGATCTTTATCATGATCAACGGAGGGCTAATGTTCTAGAGACTAACGCGTCGGATGAAAGAGGAATCGATGTCATCAGACATAAGATAAAAGATTTCTCTAGGATGAAATCGATAGGTGATGTACCGTACAAGTTAGTCATTTTGGATGAGGCAGATGCTTTAACAAGAGATGCTCAGCAGGCTTTGAGAAGGACGATGGAAAATTTCACTAATACAACTAGGTTCATTTTGATTTGTAATTATTCATCGAAAATTATCGACCCGATTCAATCACGTTGCAGTGTATTTCGTTTCAGGTCTTTATCAGAAAAAGATCAAGAGAAATTTATAGACAGAATAGTTAAAGAAGAAAAATTGAAAATTACACCTGATGGAATAAAGGCTTTGATGTCATTAGCTGAAGGGGATTTGAGAAGAGTCGCTAATTTACTTCAGGTTTCTTCATCTTTGAAAAAAAACATAACAGAAGATGTGATTTATGAAGCGGCATCCCGTGCAAAACCAAAGGATGTAGAAGAGATGTTGAAAACTGTTATGAGAGGTGATTTCAAGGAAGCGAGAAAAAAATTACACGAGATGTTGTTGATACAAGGTTTGGCAGCAGAAGATATTATAAAAGAAATACATCAACAAATTTACAACTTGGAGATTCCTGAAGAAGATAAGATTAAACTCGTTGACAAGACGGGAGAATATGATTTCAGAATTAGTGAAGGTGGTTCTGATCTTATTCAACTGGAAAGTCTTTTAGCACAATTCTTGTTGTTTAGTAAAAAGAAATGATAGTATGCCTTGGACTGAAAAATATGCTCCTCAAAAAGTAGCAGATGTTATCGGACAGAAGAAAGCAGTAGATCAATTTGTAATTTGGTTAAGATCTTGGAGACCTGGAAAAAAAGCCGCTCTATTTCATGGTTCTGCAGGAACTGGGAAGACAGCCTTAGTAGAAGCTTTGGGAAAAGAAAGGAATCTTGAAGTTATTGAAATGAATGCTTCTGATTTTAGAACAGCTCAACAAATAAAAGAAGTCATAGGACAATCCATGAAACAACAATCCTTATTCAAAAAAGGAAAAATATTCTTTATAGATGAGATTGATGGTTTGGCAGGACGAGAAGACAGAGGTGGAACTGGAGAAATAATAAAGATCATCAAAGAATCACAATACCCGATAATACTGACTGCAAACAATCCTTGGGATACAAAGTTACGTTCCCTGCGCGCTTACTGTCAGTTGATTCAATTCGGAAAAGTTTTTTACTGGGATATGATTAAGAGGTTACAGTACATCTGCGAAAAAGAAAAAATAAAATGTGATAAAGAAATCATAACACAAATAGTAAGAAGGTCTGAAGGGGATTTACGTTCGGCTATAAACGATTTAGAAACTTTAGCAAGAGATAAAAAAGAAATTACATTGAAAGATTTAGATAGTTTAGGCAATAGAGAAAGAGAGATGAATATTTTTGATGTGTTAAAAATAATCTTTAAGACTAAGACAGCGATGTCAGCAAAACTCTCCATTCAGAACACAGACAAAGATCCTGAAGAAATATTTCTCTGGATTGAACAGAACATCATTAACGAGTACGAGAAATCAGATGAAATAGCAAAGGCTTATGAGATGCTTTCAAGAGCTGATTTATTCATGCAGAGAATAAAAAACAGGCAAGAGTGGAAATTTGAAAAATACATGATTGATTTAATGACTGCTGGTGTTGCCTTAGCAAAGAAAGAAATGTACAGAAAATTCTCTAGGTATCAATATCCAGACAGGATGATATTCTTAGGAAGGTCAAAAGTAGAAAGGAAAGAAGATAAAGAAAAGTTGATGAAATTATCCAAACAATTTCATTGTTCAACAAAAAAAATCAGGAAAGAATTTTTACCATTTCT
>JAPLUX010000064.1 GCA_026397455.1 Candidatus Aenigmatarchaeota archaeon
TGTTTTACTTTTCATTTAATGGAAACCCAAAGAGCTGAAATAACAGAAAAACTAAAAAAACTATCACAATATATGCCAGGAGAAGATAGTAGAGTTTATTTTCTTGCTGAGTTCTTGGCTGAAAGGTTGGGTCAAGAAGGTGGAATTACACCTGAAGGTTTCAATTATTCTTTTCAAACTGTTCTTTATGATATCAAAACTGGAGTAAATAGTGCTACAGAAAAACCAGTTTCATCAGAATTAACAGGATTTACACCACCAGCATTAGCTGCTATAAGAGTCAAGTTGAGACATATAGCCGAGACAGTTTTACCACCAGATTTTTATGAAGAATTTATTAAAGTGAAAAAAGAAACCGAAAAATCAAACTAATTCATAATTTCCGTCTCATGAAAAATCCCCTCGTTCTTTCTAAACATTAACCGCAATAGCCGCTTCCCCAGCATGCCACGACAACCTTGGTCTCATTTGAACGGTGTAAATCCTTTCAGAATTATCGTCCAGTATTATCGCTGTCCCCATCCATTTGGGTAAAGAATCGATGTACTTCCACATATCCTCTGCCAGATAAGTCTGCATCACAGAATGCAAAGCCTTCAAATCATCTCGTGAAGTCAACCTGTGAGAAATAACAATGTCACACTGTGAAACCACTTCAGGATGGATTTTATTCGGCATCTGAGTCATCGGGATGAATGATATGCCAGGCTCTCTTCCCTGCTTTACTATCGTTAACAACGGACCTGTCGACACTGTAACAGTATCAGCAGGAATGAACTGATGTGCCTCATCTATGAACAACCAAACCATCGGTTTTCTATTCTTTAATTCAATCTCACCCATCTTAGCAAGTTCTTCTTGTTTTCTCGCTATAACTCTCTGCTCGTATATCTTTCTGGATATCAACGCCACTAACAGGTTACGGACAGACCATGCCTCTGTTGCTCTGAGACGGGAAACATCAAAAACGTTTACCGTACCAGGCTTCATTATCTCTTCAATCTTTATCCCTTCTTCTCCAAACACACCCCATTGGGATGCAACTGACAGCATGCTTTCAAGGGTCGATTTGGTTTGAGTGTCTATAGACCTACCATCTGTTATCTCTGACATCAGGTCGTTTATCTGGAATTTTTCTCCTCTGTCGTTGAGTTTGTTCACGGTCTTCTGAAGGGCTACTGCTATCGGGTTTGTCATCGGTAGGTTGAAGGCTAATGCCCAGTCTTCACCCGAGAATTCATGAGGAGCAATAGAAATTCCAAAGTCTATCGGTATGTTCGCATCTTCAAAAGATTTTTTCTGCTCAAACGGGACGTAGACTTTAACTCTATCTTTTAATCCTGTCGGCTTCAACCCCCACTTGTCCAACTCGACTACTTGTTGTTCGTTCGGTATTTTAGTGCTCCAGTAAATACCCATCGTGTCTATGACAACAGCTGTCAAGTTTTTCCTGTATTCTTCTGGTAATAAGGCAATCTCTTCCATGATTACGCCGGCGGAGTAGCTTTTTCCAGTTCCTCTCTTGCCGCATATTAACATGACGTGAGGTCTTAGTAAATCTAGGACGATTTGATTTGTCAGATGGGCTTCTTCCCTTTCTCCGACGATGTGTTTACCTATGTAACCTGAACACTTTATCCCATAATCTTTCAGGTCTTCTTTTCTTCTACCGACGACTATCTCATGCATAATAAAATTTTTTGTTTTCTAGGAAGATATAGGTTTTGAGGTTTCAGTTGTAATTTTTTAGTTGAAATGAACGTGAGAAAAAAATTTGCGAGCGGGGGTTTTATGTAGCTGCTTACAATGTAAATTCGTAAGTAATCCGTTGGTTTTAGTCAGCGGTTCACAGTGTTCGTTTGTCAAATCACTATGAAACTGTGGACTTTAGTCCGCAGAGGATATCATATAAGTAAGAATTAACCACTTTTACGCCTAGTAAGTTGTTGTCCTGCAGATTCTGTGTCATCAAATACCATAGCGTCATAAGTAAAAATTTCACGAATATATTGAAATAATTGAGTTTCTTCTATAGATTTTGGATACCATTTATCAGATAAAAAATCTCTAATTCTTCTACCATATTTTTTTTCAGATCTAAGTTTACTACCATCTATTTTTTCAGATAAAACTTTTTTCAGAGCACTATTTATTTTTTCATATATTTGTTTTTTCAGTTCATTATAAGTAATGTGTTCTGGGAGAGGGTCAGTTAATGACATTGCTATTCTGAAAGCCGGATCATAAATATGTGAAATAAGAACAGTACCTGAACTTCTAATTTTAAGACCTTCTTTAAGTAAAGCAGATTCAATACCTTCAAAGTCAATTCCATATTTTTCCAATTTCCGTAAAGCATTATTATAAAATTCTAGTGGTGGTTCAATTCTAATTGACATTTTAATCAACCAGATGTCTTTTATATTCATAAATCTTTCATGACTTGGCATTTATAAACTTTTCTATTTCGTAGTAACTAAATAGTAATGACAACATTTAGGATAACTATGATTTTTCTTCAGAAAAACTTTTCCTTGAAATAAAGAAAATCAAAGCTGCTATAGAGATCAATCCTGCAAAGATGAATGCGTAATTTGGGTTTATCTTCCATAGGAATCCTGCAATCACTGAAGCTGGAAGATAGATTACACCAGTCGCAAAGTTGTAAACGCCTATTGCTGTTGCCCTCCTTGTTTCTTCTAAGTCAGTTATGTATGCCTTGCTTTGACCCTCGTCTATTGCATAGAAGATTCCAAATAGACAGAATAATGAGATCACTTGGAGTTTTGAAGTCGCAAAGATAAACCCCACACACATTATCAAGTAAACGATGTACTCTAACGCGATTATCTTCTTTCTGCCTATTCGATCCCCGAGTTTACCGATCGGTGCAGCAACCAGGACGAATGCAACGTTAAAGAGGGCATACAATAGCACTACGTCTTTTATTTGAAAACCGACATGATAAGCTTTCAACAATAAGAAACTAAAGCTGAAATAAGCTAAGGAGAATATACCTGCTGTATAGAAGTAATGTTTAAAGCCTTTGGTCATACCCTTGTAACCCTTGAAAATGTTTTCTCTTTTACTTGGTTTTGCAGGTCTGTCTTTTATGAATGAAATAAGTATAACAGAAGCTATCGCAGGAACTATGGCTATCCAGAATAAAAGTTTGAATGAACTTACAGTCTGACCGAAACTACTCAAAACCCAATAAGCTATGAATGGACCAAGGACAGCTCCTAACTTATCAAGGGTCTTGTGAACGCCGAATGAAACCCCTCTGTTAGATTCAGTGGTTAACGATGATATCCAGGCATCCCTAGGTGGTCCTCGAAAAGATTTACCCAGCCTTTCTACGACTCTGAATGCTCCTGCTAAAATTACTGAATTGGTAAAAAGAAGTATTGATTTTGCGAGTGTTGAGAAACCGTAACCTAAAGCGGCAAACCTTTTTCTTTTTCCTGTCTTGTCTGAGATGAAACCTGAGATATAATCCAAAGACGAAGCAGATAAATCAGCTAGACCCTCAATCATTCCGAGCAACATTACAGAGGCCCCGAGAATTACAGTAAGGAATATCGAGAATACTGAAAAGATCATCTCAGAACTGATGTCGGTAAGGAAACTGACGATGCCTAGTAGGAATACATTCTTATCTATACCTAGAACTTTTTTTCTCATATTAAAATTAAAGTTAAGTCACGATTAATAAATATTTTTTTAGTTTTAAGATAGCTATTTATAGTTATTATATATACTTATATAATTATGAGACAAATACTACATTACCCAAGGTTGGATACAGTTCTTATGGTAGAGGAAGCTATTAGAAAGTCGAAAGAACATCCTACGAAGATGATACTCTGGAGATCTTTGCCAAAGAAAATGATGTACCAAACACTTCTCTTGATCTTAAATTATCTGGAAGAATCGGGTAAAATCGTGATTAAAGATAAGAAAATAATCTGGATATACGATTCTGATATTGATAAGTGGATCGAAAACAGAGAGTTGATTGTTAGATGAAATTCAACGAGAAAGAAAGGACAGTCCAGTTTGTCAACAAAGATATTTTAGATGCTCCGAACGAGTTCTAGTGAATTCAAGTGTCTGAGGGAGGACGAGATTTTTAACGAAGTATAAAAAGCGAAGAGTAAATTTTTGTAGGGTTCGAGCGCCGCCGTATGAGAAGATTTTTAAAGCTTG
>JAPLUX010000120.1 GCA_026397455.1 Candidatus Aenigmatarchaeota archaeon
AAGTGAGTAACGTGGGTGTAAGTCGGATTATCTCATTCTAGATATTTATTTAGTTTTATCTCTACAAATTCACAGAATTATAGAATATTGTGGTGTGATTAATGGCAATACTAAAAGACCAGAAAAAGGCTGAAGAACAGATTCTGAAATTTTGGGAAGCCAATAAAATCCCAGAAAAAATCAGAAAAATGAAGAAAAAAAGGATATTCTACTTCCTAGACGGGCCACCCTATGCCACAGGCTCAATCCACATGGGTACGGCCTTGAACAAAATTCTAAAAGATTCATACATTCGTTTCTTCAGGATGTCAGGTTTTAAAGTCTGGGACCAACCCGGTTATGACACGCATGGATTACCGATAGAGAACAAAGTTGAACAGATGTTAAGTTTCAAGTCAAAGTCAGAAATAGAAAAATTCGGTATAGACAAGTTCATAGAAGAATGCAGGAAATTCTCGACAAAATTCATAGGTGTGATGAGTGATGAATTCAATAACCTTGGCGTATGGATGGATTGGAATAATCCTTATTTGACGTTGACGAACGATTACATTGAGGGAGCATGGTTCACGTTCAAAAGAGCATTCGAGAAAGGATTACTCTACAAGGGTTTTTACCCAGTCCATGCTTGTCCAAGATGTGAGACCGCTGTCGCTTACAATGAAATCGAATACAAAGAAGTTAATGATCCGTCAATCTACGTGAAATTCCAGTTGAAAAACAAAGAGAAAGAATACTTGTTAATTTGGACGACAACACCATGGACTTTACCATCGAACACAGGAGTCATGGTCAAACCTGATGCTGATTATGTCAGAGTGAAAATAAACGATGACATACTGATAATTGCAGAACAACTTTTAGAGACTGTCCTGAAAAAAATCGGTGTAGAAAATTACAAAATATTAGAAAAAATGAAGGGAACTGATCTAGAAGGTTTAGAATACAAACATCCTTTAGAAGATATCTTCACTTTCCAGAAAGGATTAAAGAATGCTCACAGAGTTGTTTTGTCAGACCAGTTTGTAACTTTAGAAGACGGGACTGGATTAGTTCATACTGCTCCAGGACATGGACAAGAAGATTATAAAGTCGGTTTAGAAACAGGATTGCCAGCATTGTCTCCAGTAAACTTGAACGGAACCTTTGACGATACTTGCGGAAAATATTCTGGCGTGTATGTTAAAAATGCTGACAGTTTGATTCTACAAGAATTACAAGACCGTGGTTTGTTACTACACCAAGAAAAGATAAAACACGAATATCCTCATTGTTGGCGTTGTGATTCACCTTTACTCTTAATATCACTTCCACAATGGTTTTTCAAAGTCACAGAGATGAGGAATAAACTGATAGAAGAGAATAAAAAAGTCAACTGGTTTCCGTCTTGGGCAGGACAGAGGTTCCATAACTGGTTAGAAAGTTTGGGTGATTGGCCTATTTCTCGTCAGCGTTACTGGGGAATTCCTTTACCGATATGGATTTGTGAAAAATGTAATGAAGTGAAAGTCGTAGGCTCAAGAGATGAATTAGAAAAAATACCAAAAGATTTTCATAGACCTTATATTGATGATGTTACTCTAAAATGTTCAAAATGCAAAGGACAGATGAAAAGAGTACCCGATGTTCTGGATGTATGGTTTGATTCTGGAGTTTGTTCATGGGCTAGTTTAGGCTATCCTCAGAATAAAAAATTGTGGGAAGAGATGTGGCCTGCTGACCTGAACTTGGAAGGACCAGATCAAATAAGAGGATGGTGGAATTCTGAATTGATAACGAGTGTGATAACTTTTGATAAAGCCCCGTTCAAGAACATAGTATTCCATGGTTTTGTTTTGGATGCACATGGTATCAAGATGTCAAAATCTAAAGGCAACATAACAATGCCACAAGATGTAATCAAAGAATATGGAAGGGATGTCCTAAGATTCTATCTATTGTCTAGCCCAGCATGGGATGATTTCTATTTCAACATAGATGACGTGAAAGAGATAGCCAAACAGTTTAACATAGTAAGAAACACTTTTAATTTTGTCAACACTTATGTTACAAAATTTTCGAAACCCAAGAACCTTAAAATAGAAGATAAATGGATTTTGTCTAGGTTAAATTCATTGACGGAAAATTATGTTGAATCTTTCAAGACTTACAACGGACATAAAGCTGTTCAAGAAATCATGAATTTTATACTGAATGATCTATCTCGTTGGTACATAAAAATCATAAGAGATAGGACTTGGCCTTTGTATGAAGGAAAAGACAAGGATGCTGCATTCTATACTCTCGTTGCAGTAACAGAAAATCTTGTGAAATTGTTAGCGCCGATATCTCCATTCATAGCAGAGGATATTTATCAGAATGTTTTGAAAAAATTTAGGAAAGGTTTAGAATCTGTTCACATGCATGAATTTCCAGAGTCAGATAAAAAAATGATAGATAAAAAACTCGAGGAAGAAATGGAAGTTGTTAAACAGATTTCTGAGATATCCAACTTTGCAAGACAAAAAATAAACTTGAAGTTGCGTTGGCCTGTTAAAGAAATGTTGGTAGTTACACAAGATAAAAAAATAAAATCTGCAGTAGAAAATTTGAATAGCGTTTTAATGGATATGTGTAATGTTAAGTCAGTTAAAGTTATCCCTAAGGAACCAAAAGGTAATTTCGCTGAATCAGAGTTTGAGAAAAATAAAATTTTGTTAGACTTGACAGAAGATAAAGAGATTTTTGCAGATAGATTATACAGAGAATTGACGAGAAAGATTCAAGAGATGAGAAAGAATTGTAAACTTATTGTCGAAGATAGAATTAAATTAACTTTGAAATCTGATGCTGAAACAGAAAAAACTTTAAAGGAATTTGTTGAATCTTTGAAGAGAGATGTCGGGGCTAAGACAGTTGAAATAGGTAAAATAGAAGGAAAATATTCAGATGAATTAAAATTCAATGACAAAAAAATTGAAATCAGGTTTGATAAATCTTGAATTTTATGAAAACACAACTGTTCTTAGTCAAAAAAACACATTGATAACACCCTATTTATTTGAATATTGAAAGATTCTTAAATTAAAAAACATATTCTTTTGCATGAATATAATTTTTCAGTTCAGTCAAAGTTGGTATGCTTTATTTTTAGGGTTTTTAATATCTTGGTTAATTTTGTCAACCCATAGAAAAAATCAGATAAACAAAAAAGAATTTAAAAAAGAAATTTGTTTGGCTTTTATCGGTTTGTTTGTTCTAACAATAATGGAAATTTTTGCTGTTACTACGAATTTATGGCATTATATTCCTGATGACTGGCCGATAATGTTATGGCCTACATATTTTGTTGCAATACTGTTTGGATATCAACTACTGAAGTTCGTTGAAGAAAACATAGTTAAATCTTAAAGTATTTTTTGCAGACTTTCAATATTAAACTTTGTAAAAACACAACCATTTTTAGTTAAAGGAACACCTTGACATGGTATTTTTAATTCTTCTAGATAATTAGCTGCTAATTTTATCTCTGGCGAGCATGCTACACCAATTACTGCATCATATGAATTATTATCTATTATCCGTGTTAAACAAGAACCTCCATCGATGATATAGACATCATAACCTTTTTGTTTACCCATAAAAGTTGCTTTATTTACAAGGCAGCTGGATGAGCATAAATTACAAAAATGTGACGGTATTTCCGGTTTGAATGTTGCTTTACATAAACC
>JAPLUX010000090.1 GCA_026397455.1 Candidatus Aenigmatarchaeota archaeon
GGTGCCATTTCTCTTTTCTAATCATCACCACAATCTCAACAAAAGGAAAAATCTATGTCTACAATTCATACTATTATCAATTTGATTCTCTTTCTCATGTTCGGTTTTTGTCTTGGAACTTGTAATCCAACATGGAAATAATTTTTCATTATCTGGTTGATTGTTACTTTAATTGGTGCTAATTGTTTGCTTTCTCGCTAATGACAAAACAAGACATTCAGGACAATTTTTATCATTAAAAACTCATAGAGTGTAAATTATCTATATGTGAAAAATGTAAAAATCTCCGGGTGAAAAAGTTGAGTTTAATTAATTTGAAGGCAAAATTATCCCTTTCATTGTATAATATAATGTTATATAATGAAAGGGATAATATATGGCAAAGAGAAAATTTAAAAACGAATATGATGAAAAAGGTCATTTGATACCTGAAAAAGAAATAAAAAAGAGAAAATATAAAGATCCTTTTCACGAAATTTATCGAAGAGATAAATTACTCAAAATTCAATATAATATTTCTTTAGAACAGTATGAAGAAATGTTTGAGCGTCAAAATGGCGTTTGTGCAATATGTGGTATTTCTAAAACAGAGAGATTAGCGATAGATCATGATCATTTTTGTTGTGACAAAAAAGGATCATGTGGAAAATGTATCAGGGGGCTATTATGTTCTAAATGCAATACTGGAATAGCTTATTTTTATGATAATATAGATTTGCTTTTAAAAGCAATCAACTATCTCAACAGTTTTAAAAACTAATATAGTGTAAATTATTTATGTGTGAAAAATGTAAAAATCTCCGGGACCACACAATTTTTTCTCGCATGAGCGCATAAGAGCAAACACTCCTGGTCATACTAAAACTGTCTATACGACAATGTAGGACAAGTTAGACAGAAAATAATAAAAAGGGGTTAAATTTTTGAAAAAGTCGATAACATTTTATCTTTTAGTGTTGTTGATTGTAGTGATGATTCTTCACATTTTGTTTTCCTCAATTATGAGGAACAAGATGCAAAGTAAGAATATCACCACCAATCTTACGACTTATGTTGATTTAGCTCAATTCAGCTTCATATTGAAATATGATCCATCGCTTTTTACAGTAAAGGAAAGTGATCTTTCTATTATTGCGACGGATACCACAAAGAACAAAATCATTGTAAGTGTTGATTCTAAGATTGGACAAATAGTTTTATCTGTTAGTGATTTAATGGGTGGACCTATTGTTAAGAGAGGGGAAATGTCATTATATAGAGTAGGATTTACCAGTTTATCTTCAAATGTTCAAAAAATGCCAAATGTTAATATTCAGAATATTTCAGCTTATGATACTGCTTTGAATAGGATATCTTTCATTATCATTGATGACAGAAATACTATTATGATGAAACAACTATAATTAATTCTTTCTTTTTGCCCTGGAAAAAGTCATAAGTCATTTTTTGTTGTTATTACTCTTTTGAATGCTTACGCATAAAATTCACGAGAAAAAGAGTTTTTTTAGTGAATTATCAATAATACTTATGACTTTTAGCTATCTATGACTTTTTCCCATTTTCAAGAATTGTTATTTTCATGCGTAAAGTTCTTAATTTTCACACAACTTTCATGATCGTGTAAAAGTCATAAGTGCCATTTTTGCGAAAGTGTTATTTTTTGGTTAAATTTGTAGGCACTCATAGTTCTTGACTGGTATAGGTCGCGGTCACTCCGGGGCAGAAAGTCTTTATGAGAGTTAGTGAAGAATAGGAGAAAATGTCAATGACAATGCCAAAGAACAAAAAGATATATCCGTCGAATAATAATGAGAAACATAAAGAGGGATGTGCAATGCTTCTGCGCATGTCATCGTTGCGTTCTCTTTATGTGCCAGAGAAAGAAATCCCCAAAAAGATTTTTTGCTGATATAAACACCACAATTCAGGAAACCTTCACAGCATTAGGATAGAACAGAAACTTTAACGGAGATAGGAAATGAATAACGGATTGTTTGTAGTTCCGAATGATGTAGAGGGTGAGTATTTCTTTCATCTTTGCCAAAAGTTTGCAGTTAAGGGAGTTGGTTTTCGTCGGTATGGTAGACATCCACAAAGAAAGCAAGCGGCGGAACGTTGTGGAATT
>JAPLUX010000060.1 GCA_026397455.1 Candidatus Aenigmatarchaeota archaeon
AAACCATCTACATTACATTTTCAATAAATTCTTCTGGTTTAAATGTTTTTATACACGAGTAATCTTGACCTATTCCAAGGAATAATATAGGTTTTTTCAAAGTCTTAGCTACAGAGAGTATTGCTCCACCTTTCTCGTTTACATCAACTTTCGTGAACATGACAGCATCCACACCTACAGCCTCATCGAACATCTTTGCCTGCGGGACAGCGTCATTCCCAACAAGAGAATCTATTACAAGAATCTTCAAATCAGGGTTGTTAACTCTGCATACTTTCTTCAACTCATCCATCAAGTTTTTGTCTGTATGTGGTCTACCGGCAGTATCTGCTAATACAACGTCTATACCTCTTGCTTGAGCATGTTTCATCGCATCAAAAATTACAGCAGCAGAATCAGCACCATAGGTATGTTTAATCACATTAACATCCAACCTTCTACCATGTTCTTCTAATTGTTCTATCGCAGCGCTTCTGAATGAATCACCAGCAGCAAGGACACAAGAAAAACCATTTTTTTTCAGATAATTAGCGACTTTTGCGAGTGAAGTCGTTTTACCAGAACCGTTAAAACCTAGGAACAACAAAAGGGATGGTTTTTTCTTTTTTACGATTTCTTTCAAATCTATCGGTGGAACGTTTAAAATTTCAGATAAACTATCCTTGAAAGTTTTTACAACCAGATCCTTCACTTGTCCTCTTTTTACTTCCTTTCCAACAAGATTCTTCTTCAAATCTTCTTTTATTTTCTCAGTAACTTCAAAAGCCACATCAGCTTCTAAAAGTGAGAATTCCAAATCCTGTGTAATTTCATCCAAATCTTTATCAGAAATTTTCTTCTCCAAAACCTTTTTCGTTACCTTTTCGAGGACTTTCTTTATAACACCTTTTTTATCTTCCTTTTTAACTTCTTTCTCTACTTCGATTTTTTTCTCTATAGGGGGTTTCTTCTCAATTTTTTCAGATATAGATTTGACTACTTTGGAGAGTTTTTCTTTTAAGAAACCGAACATATCAACCAGCTGAAATATCAGTATTTTTAGTTCTTCCCATCAAAGATGCTATTTCTTGTTCTATTCCCAACATCTCATTCGTAATGTTTGTTATTTCTTTTTCTATTGATTGTAAACCATTATTCATTATGTCTTTTCTTTCTCCTAGAATTTTTTTGGCATCTACTATATCTTTTTCTAAAGCTACATCTGCACCGATTTCAACGATCATTTTTTTTACATCCTTCAAAGAACCGGGTATATGTACGTTCGAACCTAAAGGCAATAATATTTCACATCCTTTGTTCTTTTCAACATCTTCTACAGAAGTTAAAGTGTTTTCAATCTCGACCATCTTGGCTATCAGCATTTCTCTTCTTTGCAGCAATGCCTTAACTCTACTTTCAAGTATCTGATACCTAACTAACTTTTCTTGAAACTCTTTCTGATCTGCCATAAAGACACTTTCAATAATCTAAATTAAAAAGCTTTAAACGTTTAATTTGAATTCATCCCTTGCAACATCTTTCAGTATTCTTATGAGGTTTATAAGGTTCCTTTTTTTAATGGCTATTGCCCCGACAGACCTGAATTTACTGCTGGCTCTGATGAGATGGTCATGTTTAGTCTGGTTTATCCTGAGAAACTCGTCTTCTTCTACGTACTTAGGTTTGAACGTATCAATCCATAATGTCTCGAATTTCCCTTGGTCAACTCTACCCACAAATTTACCCACCCCACTGGAATAGAATATCTTTGCAGGTCCCTTTTCATCGTAATTTGCCTTTTTCTCTATCAGGAGTTTGTCGAGTATTTTTGTTATAGTGTGCCTGTTTAACTTCAATTCATGTGCTACATCGGTTATCGTCATACCTCTTACACTTTTGTTCAAAGTTTCAATTACTTTTTTCGTGTTTTTTGTGTCGTATTCCACGTCTTTGGACGTTTCTACTTCATTCATAACAACTTCACCCCAATACTATTTAAATAGTGCAACTATATAAATGTTATTTAGTTAATATATAGACAATAAAAAATAGATGGAGGTGAGCTTTGCACAAAAACCCCTATTTTGCACAAAAACTATAGGGTTGCACAAAAAGTATCTGAAGGAAAGTCTTAAATTTGTTACTGTCCCTAATGTTATAGAGAATATGTTAAGTGAAAAACAAGTAAACAAACTACTTGAATCTATGTATTTAATTCATGAAATGCTCAAATCAGCACATTATTTTCAAACTCAATTTGCGGTTGGATCAGCACTTTCTGATCAACCTAGTAGTTATAGAAAAAGACTTCAAGACCTAGAAGCATTAAAAAAAACAGAAACAGAAGGAATCGAATCTCTTCCTAGAAAACGTGAATACAAAAATGCCTTATCTATTTTACAACAATACATGGACAGACCAGGAGTAAAAAAACTGTTAGGAGATGTTTACGAAGAGTATCCTGAATTAAAGGAAGCTAAAGAAAGTGAGAAAAGAGTACAGGATATGCTTACTGGTCCTGGCGATGATCAAGCATCTTAATTTTATTTCCAA
>JAPLUX010000126.1 GCA_026397455.1 Candidatus Aenigmatarchaeota archaeon
AAAAGAAACTTATAACAAACTCATAGAAACTTACATGTCGATGTTTGAATTTGTAAAAGAAAAGAATATAATTTTGGCTGGTGTTGTGGAGGATAGTCGAAGAATAAAGTTTTGTGATATCTTGAATAGAAGAATGTTGCCACAAATTAACTCAGAAATGACGAAAGAATTGAAGCTGATACTAGAGAAGACTAAGGATACAAACTTACTTTATTATACACTAGAAAAAGGAGACAGGACTTGTGTGTTCAACTACTCACAAAATCCAACAGTCCATCCAGTACTCAAAGAATTTGAAAAAATGAATGATTCTTTCTACAGTTTTTATTTGAAAACAGTTGATTTTGATAGACCTTTGAGGGTTGATTTGCTATGTTTTAAAGATGTATTGGATGTTGTAGAAAGACTATCTTCAATCTTGATGCAAATGAGTGGACATTCGGGCTACGGTATACCTTCTGTTTTAATAGAAGCTGATCAAAGAGCAAAATTATCAGAGAAAGATTTGGACATGTTCTACTCTGATTTGATCAGTAGGATAGGTAACATATCCACACTATTTAAGATGAGAAGAGAGATGAGACCTTTTTAACCCTTACTCAAAAGCAGGTCGACATTATTCAAACGAACTTTTTCCACTTTTCCTGTTATAGTTAATGAACTATCAGTTTGTTCAACAGTACCAAGGAAGTTTGTGATTTCAAGACTGTCTCCTTTCAACGTGAGTGGTGACCAATCTTTCAATGTTAATAATCCTGAAACCCCTGAAAGAGTTATCTTTTCTTTATAAAAATTAGTCATTGTATATTCAACTGGTTTTCCAACTAAAGAGAATTCAACCGTTTTTTCTCCAGTTTTAGGCGAGAAAACTATTCCGTTCAATTCAACAGAAGTGGATTGACCAGAGATTCTCATCACATTATCCGTATCAATCATGATAGTGCCGGTCATGCTATCAGTATTAAATTCCACTTCATTATTGTCTTTCACGTTTATGTTCTGTCCGCCGATTGTTATCGTATTATATTCCAGTTTTCCGTTAAAACCAATATTTTCGATGTCAAAATTTTGTCCTTTAAAAATATCCGAAGTGGATGTTATGGTTGCTTCAAAGGTATTGTTTGGATAGGTTCTAGGACCTTTTAATTTGCCTGTTACCCCTTTAAAGAAATTGCCTGCTATTGTGATGTATTTGTCCAAGTATTTTTGTTTTAAATCCTTTCCTTGGTTTGAAAAAAACAATAAAGCAGCGACTGCAACTATGATGAATAGTGTAAGCGTTATTTTCCAGTTCATGATACTCATCTATATTTATAATATTATAATGTTAAATTAATGATAAATTTAAGTATGGTGATTCTTTGGCTGGAATTGGGGATAGTGTTTGGGGTCAGGTTATAAGCATAATCATGTTCATAGTGTTCATATTCTTCTACCAGAGAATAATGGTCACGCAGATACTTTTCAAGCTTGAAAAGAGCGCTGAATTATTGGAGAGTATGTCGACAAAGGCAGAAATGATTGTTCTTAAGAAGATTAGTAAGAAATCAAACAGTAAATTGAAGAACAGTGTTAAAAACTTCCTTGAATTCTTCGTTATCTCACCAGTTGATATGGATCCTTATGGTATAATAAAGAAAATGGAACATTTAGTTAATTTAGAAAAGGAACGATTCAAGTATTTCGTCGGACGGGTAGCTCCTGATGTCAATTCTGAAGAACAAGCAAACATAATGATGGGTTTGTCTGCGGCTATGAGTCTGTATCAAGTAGCAAAAGTAGTAAGACATTTTGTTGAATTGATAAAAAAAACGAAGAGTATAAACCTCGCGATGGTAATACAGATGCAATTGCCTTTAATCGAGATGATTGGAAAGGCATTATTGAGAGGAACAGAGGCTTTGAGTAACGGTTGGCCTGTCGGTGATACTATCGGGGCTTTTATAGCTGCTGATATAACCGGTGATGCAAAAATTATTGATGTTGACGATGAGACTGTAGTTGCGAGAAAAAAATACAAGAATAAGGATGTAATCATAGTCAAAGCAAAAGGACCTGGGGGAAGAACAGGAAACCCTGGAAAAGTTGTCGAAAGTATCTGTAATAAAGAAAAGGTTGCAAAAATAATCACTATTGATGCTGCGTTGAAATTGGAAGGAGAAAAAACAGGCAGTGTTGCTGAAGGTGTAGGAGTAGCGATTGGAGGTATTGGCACAGATAAATCCTATGTGGAAGAAGTTGCAGTCAAGAAAAAATTACCGTTGGATACGATCATAATAAAGATGGGTCAAGAAGAAGCTATAATGCCCATGAAAAAGTCTATATATGATTCTTTACCAAAAGTCATGAATGCGTTGAATGAGACGATAGCTAGAACCAAAGAAAAAGGAAAGATAATCATCGTTGGTGTTGGTAATACCTCTGGTGTCGGCAACGATAGAAAAAGTATTGAAAAAAGTAAGAAAATAATAAATGAAAACATTAAAAAAATGAAAGAGTTGGAGAAAAAAAAGAAGAAAAGATTCAGTTTTCTTTCTCTTTCTGAGTGGTCGTGATGAAAAGAGGTATTTTTATCGTCCTTGAGGGACCTGATGGTTCTGGACAATCTACACAAACTGAATTATTAGCAAGATGGTTCAAAAAAAATAACCGTAGAGTTTTCGTAACAAAAGAGCCGACTAACAGTTTGATTGGTGGTATAATTAGGTCGATCCTGAAGAAGGAATGGCAAGTTGATATGAAAACTTTACAGTTGCTTTTTGCAGCAGATAGAGCTTATCATTTGCGAGCGGAGATTGAACCTTTTTTGAAAAAGGGAATAGATGTAATATCCGACCGTTATGTCTTATCGACCTTAGCCTTTGGTTCACTAGAAGAAGATTTGGAATGGTTGAAAAAAATCAACTCGAAATTTCTTGAGCCGGACTTGACTTTTATACTGAACGTTCCAGGCAAAGTATGTGCTGAAAGAATAGCGAGATCAAGGTTCAGTTTTGAGATATTTGAAACTGCTGACAAGTTGGAAAAAATAAGGAACAATTACATTGGTTTAAAGGATTATCAAAAAAACATTCATGTTATAGTTGGCGATGGAAGAAAACCAGAAGAGGTACACAAGGAAATAGTTGGAATTGTGGAAAAATATTGTAAAAAAATGAGATAAAAATCTAAACTTAAATTTTAATAACAACAATTCTTTAGGGAGGGTGTTCATTGATGAGCTTCAGTCAAGAAGAAATCACTTTATTGAATAAACACGTCTCAGACATAGAAAAAAACATTTATGTTATCTACAACCTACCACCAGAAGTAATAGCTGTTTTGTTCGGTTATGTGAGTAGGAATCCTTTAAGTTTCAGAGAAAATCTATTGAAACTCATCAAAGGAAAAGAACTGAATATAGGAAGATTGATAGATGCATTTGGAAATCAAGGGTTTGATTATTCAGAAGCAAAAGAGAAAGCCAGACAATTCCATGAAAGATGGATCATTGGCTATGGTCATTCTTCTGTCGCTGAACATGCTGTTGCTTCGATCGCGATAGAGGATGTTTCTATACTTGCTACTAAAGTCATAGAAGATAATAGATTGGCTTCTTACACAGAAAAATCCACGCGTTATCAAATATTTGATAAGAGTCGGTACTACAAACCAAAAAAAATAATGGATTCCTCTCATGGTAAATTGTTCGAGAAAACTTGTAATCATTTCTTTGATAATTACAACGAAATCATACCAAAGATGATAGAGTTTGTCAAAGAAAAATATCCAAGAACAAAAGATATGGATGAAAATTTTTATGAAAGTATCAGCAAAGCTAGAGCATGTGACATAACTAGATACATCTTGCCTGCTGCAACTTTAACGAACTTAGCGATGACTGCAAACGCCAGGGCTATAGAGCATGCCATCACCAAGTTATTATCTCATCCGTTAGATGAGATGAGAGATATCGGAAAATTGATGAAAGAAGAAGTTCTAAAAATAATACCTACTTTAGTCAAATATGCTGATTATAATCCTTACATTGATGGGACAAATAAAGCGATGGAAGAGTTAACAAAGAATGTTATGAAATTTAATCGTATTGTTGAGAATAAACCAGTGACTCTAGTAGAATTCGATCCTGATGCGGATGATAAATTGGTCACAGCTTTGCTCTACCGTTATTCAAAATATCCTTACAGTCAGATAAAAAGTTTAGTCAAGAAAATGAGTCAGAAAGAAAAGGAGAAAGTTATAGACGAATTTTTGAAAAGAATGGGAAAACATGACATGCCCATGAGAGAATTAGAACACATCAATTACACGTTTGATATAATGATTGATTATGGTGCTTTCCGTGATATTCAAAGACACAGAATCTGTACTCAAACGAATCAAGAGTTGACAGTAGAACATGGGTTTGATATACCACAAGAAATTATAGAAGCAGGTTTTGAGAATAAATTTAAAGAATGTATGAAGATGGCTGTTGGAGCATTCAATGAAATATCGAAAGAATTTCCGAAAGAAGCCCAGTATGTTGTTCCATTGGCTTTTAGAAAAAGTACACTATTTACTTGGGACCTGCGTGAACTTCATCATTTCATAAAACTTAGAAGTAGTATGGAAGGACATGAATCTTATCGTAAGATTGCACAACAAGTTTTTGATGAGATAGAAAAAGTACATCCGTTTTTAGCTCGTTATATAAGAGTGGACAAGTCGTCTGGACCAGCGAGGTGATTGAATGGCCGTAATAGGAAATGAAAAAATTCTAGAGTTGATCGAAAAGGAAAAATTAATCGAGAATGTGGATAATAATAATGTTCAACCGAGTGGGGTTGATCTCAGAGTAAAAACTGTATACAGACTAAAGAATGGTGGATATCTTGGAGTTAAAAATAGACAGACACCTAACGTAGATATTGTTTCTGATAAGGTTGGTGAGAAAATTACTATTAAACCGAATGAATTTGTACTCGTTGAGACGATGGAAAAAGTAAACATGCCCAAGAATTTGTTGGCTTTGATATTACCGAGAAGCAGTCTGTTCAGATGCGGTGTTAGCTTACATACTGCTGTGGTTGACCCTGGTTTTGTTGGAACATTGACGTTTGGAATGAAGAATTTAAGCGAACATCCTTTTGAAATAGAAATTGGTTCGAAGATAGGACAGATTGTTTTTGAAGAAGTTAAAGGGAATACTAAACTTTATGACGGAAAGTATCAGGGAGGTAAGGTGACTTAATTTATTTAACTCTCATGAGATAATCTTTTAATTTTGAAGATTCTGGACTTAAAGTAACAGTACTTAATAATTTGTCGGCATATAGGAATGGTATGTTAATCCAATCATTAAGGGATTTTACAGGAGGTAAGGTAATATTCTTCATAGGAGGTATAGTAATTTTTTTAGTTAAATAAGGTTCAAGAATTGATGCATATTGTCTTAATTTTTCTAATTCTTGTTTAATTTGACTTTCTTCTTCTCTCAGATGATTATCAATGTCTTCTATTTTTAATTTTACTGTTAATCCACATAAGGTATACAAAGTTGCTTCTTCTATAATTTCTTTATTTTTTTCAAGATCACTGATGAATGAATGAAAACTCTTGACGCATTCTTCTCTATTTTTAACTGTTGGATTTGCTAATTCAATATAGAAAGAACTATGTTCAGGTTTATTAGAACTGGTATAATGAACTTGAGGTACATCAGACTCCTTAATCAACAAATTATGCATTTTTTCTACAGTCGTACCATCAATTAATGCTTGCAATACCATTTCGTATGCCATGCTACCTCCTGGATACCGCTCGCCGGGAAAACATCTGAATGGAGTTTTGAAATGGTAATGATCTTCAACCAAAGTACATGGCTCTAGTGTTGATTTTAGAATAATTTTTTTCGGTGGTCTTCGGTCATCCAGAGTCAAACCCATATTAAAAAGCATTGATTTGTCCGGATAATATTTTGTATAATTGATATCATCATGATAGGAGCTTGTTAATTTTCTTGTTAAACCATCTAAATAATTTCTTAAAGTTTTTTTTTCTAAAAATTCTAAAAATCTTTCAATGTCTCCTTTTAAACCCCTTAATTTTTTTTCAACATCCTCAGGTGATTTATCTTTCCTTACTCTTTCTCTTTCAAATTCAACTTGTAATATTTTTTGTAAAGTTACATCATAATTATATTTAAGGTTAGTATCATCTGTTATTTCAAATGCATTTTTTCTTATTTGATTTACAATATTTTGTACAGTTCCTCCTTCAACCAGAAGAAACTCAGTTCCATCTCCAGAACAAGTAAATTCTGATTTTATGCCGTATTCTT
>JAPLUX010000036.1 GCA_026397455.1 Candidatus Aenigmatarchaeota archaeon
AGAGACTTTCAAAAAAAAACCAGAGGTTAAAATAGAAATTAAACCAACTGAAGAACCTGTTTCAACTACACAAGAAGATGTTGTCAGTGTAAAAGTCCCTGAAATTCAAGAATCAAGATACAACCCAAAACTTAGTAAAAACCTATTCACGAACGTTGAAAAAGCAAGGACTAGGGACGGTTTTGGCGAGGCTCTAGTAAAACTAGGTGAAATGAACGATAAAGTCGTAGCATTAGGAGCGGATTTAGCTCACTCTGTCAGGTCAATGTGGTTTGCTCAAAAGTTTCCAGATAGATTCTTTCAAGTAGGCATTGCTGAAGCCAACATGACCGGTATCGCTGCTGGCTTAGCCAGAGTCGGTAAAATCCCGTTCATGTCTACTTTCGGAGTTTTTGCCAGTGGAAGAAACTGGGATCAAGTGAGGATGAGTATCGCTTATCCTAAGATGAACGTTAAAATCTGCGCATCACATACAGGCGTTTTTTCTGTCGGTGAAGATGGTGCATCACACCAATCTTTAGAAGATATTGCTTTAATGAGAATATTGCCAAACATGACTGTGATAGTTCCATGCGATAAACCTGAGACTGTAAAAGCAACTTTTGCCGCTGCTGAGATTAAAGGCCCTGTATACTTGAGGTTTGGTAGGGAAAATGTACCTATCATCACAACCGAAGAAACACCTTTTGAAGTCGGAAAGGCTGAAGTGTTCAGAGAAGGGAACGATGTGACTATCATTGCATGTGGACCGATGGTTTATAACGCTTTGATAGCATCCAAGAAACTTGAAGAAGAGGGAATAGATGCAAGAGTAATAAACAACCATACGATAAAACCGATAGATGTCGAGACTATAACAAAAGCAGCGAGAGAAACTGGAGTAATAGTAACAGCAGAAGAACATCAGATTCATGGAGGAATGGGGAGTGCAATCGCAGAAGTGCTAACTCAAGAGTATCCCGTGCCAATCAAAATGGTTGGGGTTAAGAACAAGTTTGGTGAGTCTGGCAGCCCAGATGATTTACAGAGAGCATACGGGTTAACGAGTGATGACATTATCAAGAATGTTCATGAAGTAATTTCAAAAAAATAATCTTTTTATTTCATATATTGATTTAAATTTGAAATTTCAAATATCAAGATTTAAGGGGAAATTTATGGAACGGAGCCGTGGTAACGTAAATTATAAATGTCGTTGTTTAGTAGAATGTACAACGCCAGAAATGGGGAATTCTCGACCATTATGTCCAGAAAACTCAGAAATGTGCCATATGATCCAAATTCAGCGTTATACAAGTTTTTACATAGTTCTGAATAAACAAAAGAAAAATAATTTCAGAAAAAAACTTTATTTCAGAACTTCCACAATAAGAGGCGCGATGGAAACATTAGACACAGGAGTCATTATCGAATCAGTAACAACCAAGTAGTCTGTAATACCTTTCAGTTGTATCAAAGAATCTTTCATGAACAACCCATGTGTTGCAGCAGCTATAACTTTTCTTGCACCTTCTGACTTGATTTTATTCACTGCCTTGATCATCGGTCCACCAGATGCGATGATATCATCTAG
>JAPLUX010000057.1 GCA_026397455.1 Candidatus Aenigmatarchaeota archaeon
TTAACGGTGCCAGATCCTGTATAAGTCCAATTAAGTCCACCAGTTGAATTTAATAAATAAATTCTATCTGATCCAACAACTATTTCATTTTGGTTGTCAGGTGTCACATTACCGATTGCGACACTGTAAGCAAAACTAGCCGTGGTATAATTCCACTTCTGATTCCCACTAGAATTTAATAAATATACACGTGATTGATCGTATGCTGCTACTGCAATCTCATCGCCATTATCAGCTAAAATATTACCTATTGCTATGCTTATAACTTGATTATTTATGGAATAATTCCAAATTTGATTTAGAGAAGAGTTGAACAAGAAAATTCCTTTATTTGCAGTACCGATCGCAACATCCTTGTAAGAACCTCCAGTCACATTACCAACCGCAACACTATAGTATGCTACGCCAGTTCCTGTTTGTTGAGCTGGTGTGATTTTTCCAGTAAGCATTATAGTCGCGTTTAGGATAGTAGAATTCTTAGGTATAGTGATAAATTCGGTCTTATTCTGGCTTCCACTGAATATGACGTCTTTGGTAGTATTTGTATCATTCAACGCATTTTCTTCATATCTGAAAATAGGATTACTCAAGTCTAAAGTAAATGTTGTTTGTGTGGTTGAATATCCTATTTGGATAGTAAAAGCTAACGCTATGAAAAGGAATAGTAAAGTTAAACTGATTCTTTTAATGGGCTTCATATGTTATATCCTCAAAGTTTTTATTAAACTTCGCCAGAAGACTTCTCAAATAATGCAAAGTAGCAGAACCGACTCTTCTTCTATACAAGACACCAGAACCTTTTAACTCGAAAACATACTTGATTATAGTATGTCTACTAACGCCAATATTGTCTGATAGAGCCTGTACAGTCACCCCTTCTGGGTGTGTTTCCAGTATTCTAATTATCTCTTCTCTGACGTTTTTTCCATTAATAGTAATCACTAGTAGTAACTATTAATGATAATAAATATGGTTTACCAGAACTTAAACTTTATGCTTGTCCTTCGACAGGCGGTGGTATTTTTTTCAATCTTTCCTTAACTTCAAGCAAAATTCTAGTTCTTTCACGTCTTCTTCTTATCCTGTAGTATATCATGAATATGATGACCAATATTATCAAGATTACAACCATTCCAGGCCAGAAGATAAGCCCTATTAGTATGAATTTCTTTATTTTCTCCAGAGGATTGCATATCTTCTCATAATTTTTTTCTTCCAAGTATTCCCCTGCCAACTGGAATTGCTCATTCGATTTAAAGAATGGTGGTATTAGAACCCTTGAAGTGTTGGATGTCTCCAATTCCATCTTTAAAGTTATGTCTACTTTATCAACGACCTTTTTCTCTATTGGTATAGCATACTCGAACCAATTTATTGCTTCTTCATAATTCTTTTTATCATACTCTTCTTTTCCCTTTTCAACTGCATATTCCGCGTCATCATAGATTGTTTTTATGATCGTTATATCTATACAATCCTTTACCATCAAGGAATTTCTCGCCTCTGCTTTAACTTTCTCTAGTTCTGTCAACAACAAATCGGCTATTTCTTTCGGGTCTCTACCTATAACTAAAGTTATAACAACAGTATTACTTTCCATCCCATCCTTGGCCTTAACGTTCAACTCGTAAATCCCTGTTTTTGTGTTGGTAGGGACTTCTATAACGACTAAATATTTTCCTATTTCTCCAGGATAGATGTTGTTAATTAAAGGGAAAAAAGTGATCCATTCTGAAGGAATTCCATCCACTAAAATTTTTATCGACCTTGCAATCTCTGTTCCTGTATTGTTGACTGATGCGATGAAACTTGTCTTGTTGCCTGTTATAACAGTTAATATTTCGTCGGATACGTTCAGGATGATTTTGTATGTTTCTAACTTCTTTATTTCTTCTCTTCGTCCACCGCCACCTCCTCCACCAGGTATCTCAGTGGTTGTTGGACAAGAAACCACTTCAAACGTGTCGTAAGCCTGCGCTACAGTCCAATTTCTCTCTAACTTTACTAGAAATGTGTATTTGCCCGTTGAAGATGGGGCATTCATAGTAAATGGAAATATCGTTTCATTCTTGATTATCAATATGTTATCTTTTTTCTCATCATAAACAATCCGATTATAATCTAAAATTTGGTAAGTTATGCTGACGTTAACATCTTCAGGTGGATAGACCTTTGTTATATTTATTTTAGCGTTTACACTGCCTCCATCGCATATAGTTTTACTTTCTTCAGGTATAGTAACGTTCAACTTAAAATAAGCGTATGAAACAGTGATGTTCAACTTAATTTCTCTAATTGGATCGTTACCGTATGGGTTGTGAGCAGATACAAATATAGTTCCGTTATCGTAGACGCCTTCTGGTGTGAATGGAGGAACGGTTATGTTTACGTCAGTTGAATTAAAGAAATTAGGAAGGGTTAGAGAGACTTTATCTTGAGAGAAAGAAACCCAATCCCCTGGAATGCCTTTAGTCTTATTGATAGTAGCAATCGTACCATTACATGCACTCTCCAGCCACAATAGTATTCCTGATGGATAAATTTCTGTCCTGCCAGGTTGTATCTCGTCTACAATCTGATCCGGGGGAAAAGGTAAAGAAACAACCCTTCGAAGAGTACCGATACCTTTATTGACTCTAAAATTGCATTTTGACTCCGTAAGGTTTCCATCATAAGTGAAATTGCTCTTGATACTGTAAATACCAGGTTCATCTTTCTCTTGAATCGTATAATTAGTGTTTCTGTATTGAATTTCTCCTACTAACAAATCTATGTTCGACCAGTCATTCTTATGAATTTCTTGATTAGTCGTGTTGAAGATTGAAGTTGAGAGATTACCAGTGAGGTTAAAGGATCCTATATTCTCCATTTTATTAGTTATGTTCACTGTATTCCCAAGACAATAACTTTTTAATTGGGGACAATTCTCATTATCTATCAAAATCGATAGTTCCATGCCAAAGGGAGGTGGGACTCTTAATCTACCAACTAATATGGATTTAACAAGACCGATAGGATAGAAAATAAGAAAAATCAGAAAAAATACTAAAAAAATCTCACTTTTTTTTCTTATTAAACCAGTAGACAATGCAGATCACTAGTATTACTAGAATTATTATTACTAATATCGGCAATAAATTTATCGTCGGCTTTTCTTTTTGAGCTTCTGGAAGTTTCT
>JAPLUX010000034.1 GCA_026397455.1 Candidatus Aenigmatarchaeota archaeon
ATTTAGGAAAAAGTCTCAGTGACTTGGTCAGGAAGATACTGACTAGGACTAGTGTAGACCCAGAAGATGTTGAAACTTTAGTAAAAGGATTGCAGAAGATTCTTCTACAGTCTGATGTCGATGTTAAACTTGTATTCGATATGTCAGAGAATATAAGAAGAAGGTGTTTGAAAGAAGAGATTCCAACTGGTTTAACTCTGAGAGAACACGTCATGAAAGTTGTTTATGATGAGTTAGTCAAACTTCTAGGGGAGAAACAAATCAGTCTTTTAGGGAAGAAAAGAATCATGTTACTAGGTTTGTTTGGTTCTGGTAAGACTACTACTTGTGGTAAATTGGCCAGATATTTCCAGAAACAAGGCCTTAAACCAGTGATGATTTGCTGCGACTATCACAGACCCGCTGCGCCAGAACAGTTGAAACAAATCGGGGATAAATTACATATTCCTGTATACGTTTCAGAAAAAAGAGACCCTTACGATGCTTTGAAAGAAGGATTATCGAAATTCGGGAAATATGACACGGTCATTATCGATACTGCTGGTAGAGATGCCCTGGATAAAGAACTGGCTGAAGAATTGAAGAAAATGGATAAGATATGCCAACCAGACGAAGTATTGCTCGTCCTTCCTGCAGATATAGGAAGGATAGGTGGAAAACAAGCAGAAGAATTCAACAAGTTGATTGGAATAACTGGAATAATAATTACAAAAATGGACGGGACGGCTAAGGGTGGTGGTGCACTGTCAGCTTGTTCAGCCACATCATCCAAAGTAAAGTTCATAGGTATTGGTGAGAAGACAGAAGATTTTGAAGCTTATGATCCCGTACGTTTTGTCTCTAGACTGTTGGGGATGGGTGATCTACAGAGTCTCTTAGAAAAATTCAAAGATGCTGAGTTCAAAGAGGAAGACGTAGAAAAAATAATGTCTGGAAAATTTACCCTTCAAGATTTTTACAACCAGATAAACGGTATGCAAAAAATGGGGCCTTTGAATAAAGTGATGGACATGATTCCTGGTCTTGGTTATTCTATCCCAGAAAATTTGTTACAAGTTCAAGAAGAGAAACTAAAAAAATATAAGTACATCATCGACAGCATGACAAAAAAGGAGAGAGAAAACCCAGATATTATCCACAGCAGTAGAATCCAGAGGATAGCCAGAGGATCTGGAACGAATCAAAAAGATGTGAGGGATTTACTGAAACAATACAGTCAATCGAAAAAAATGATAAAACAAATCGGCGGGGTAAAGGGAATGAAAAGAGGCGCGATGAAAGACCTTGCGAAAAAATTCGGTATTAAATTCTAATCTTTTTTAAAATTCTCGGGTAGAATAAGTATAACACCTAATAAACCACCGATTAAACCACCAAAATGAGCTATTTCTCCTATGCTGTAGGGCAGGTTGTAAAACATCGTTATAAGATTAAGAAGAAAATAGAACAACATAGCAACAAACATCGGTACTTTAATGTTTTTGAATGTGAAAAGTACGATTGGTATTGCGATTATGTTCAGTATCGGGATTAGTATTACTGGTACTTCTTCCCAGCCTGCCACAGTTGCTGCGAGAAACATGATTCCGTATATTGCACCTGAAGCTCCTAGAAGAATAACGAGCGTTCCAGTCATGAATTCCATCAAAAAACCAAAAGGAATCGTGCATAGGCCAGATAAGAAATAGAATAAAAGGAATTTAAGACTTCCGATCTTCTCTTCACCTGCAAGACCGACTATCGCAAGCATGAGCATGTTTCCCCCGAAATGGATTATGTCAGCATGGAGGAACATATGGGTTATCAACGTATAAGGCTTATAAGCAAGATATTCAGGAGTTAAACCATATTGTTCCACGACTTCATCGCGTATCTTATTTGTCGGAAGGTCCCAAGTGAAGAGAAAAACAGCTAGGTTTATTGTTATCAGTACAAACGTGACTATCGGCCATTTTTCTTCCATGTTCCCTATAATAGTTTTAAAATCGTATATAATAAAATAGTGGTGAAGGGTTTGAGCATGAAAGACAAAATTGTTGAGATACTGAAAAAGGATTTTGTATGTGATAAATGTTTAGGCAGGAATTTTGGCCAGTTACTCACAGGAATGTCGAATGAAGAGAGAGGGAATGTTTTAAGACATTATATTGCTATGTTGATAGACTCTGGGGAAAAAATTGACGTGGATAACTCTAATTTTTATGGGATAAATTTTCATGCTAAGAAGATGGAAGCAAAAAAACCAAAAGAATGTTCCATCTGTTTTGATATATTCAAGGAAATTAAAAAAAAAGTAAAACCGATTGTTAAGAAACTAGAAAAATACGATTATAAGACCTTTCTTGTAGGATGTAAACTGACTCCTGAATTAGCCAATAAAGAGCAAGAATTATGGGAAAGGATTGGGATAGAATGGTGTGAATCTATAAAAAATGAAATCAACCGTGAAATCGGGATAGAAATTGAAAGGATTACAGGAAAGAAAATGGATAGAAAATCACCTGATATCATCGTTACATTTGATTTTAACACAGATAAAGTAGAACTATATGTTCGTTCTGTATACGTTTACGGAAAATATCAAAAATTAGTTAGAGGGATACCACAGACCAAATGGAAGAAAAAGATATTTCACACATCTGTTCAAGAAATAATCGAAAAGCCATTTTTAAGACAGACTAACGCTGTGAGAGGTAGTTTTCATGGTAGCGGAAGGGAAGATATAAACGTCAGATGCTTAGGCTGGAGACCTTTTGTCTTAGAAATAGTCGAACCAAAAATAAGAAAAATTAAATTGAACGAATCGATGAAAGAAATAAACAAATCAAAAAAAGTCAGGGTAAAAGACTTGAAAATCGTTGGTAAAGAGATTGTTAAAAAAATAAAATTCGCGAATTATGATAAGACGTACAGAGCAATAGTAGAATTTGAAGACCCTATCAAAGTTTTGAAAAAGGTTTCTGAGTTAAAAGATGCCATTATAACACAGAAAACACCGATACGTGTTCTGAGAAGAAGAGTGGATAAAATAAGAAAAAGAAAAGTAAAAGATATAAAATACAAGTTTTTAAGCAGTAAAAGAGCTGAATTTACGATAAAAGCCCAGTCTGGTTTATACATAAAAGAACTCATAAATGGGGATGAAGGCAGGACTCAACCAAGTATATCAGACTTAATAAAGAATAAAGTTAAAAAGATTGATTTAGATGTTATAAAAATATACTGTGATTGAAATGGTCCAAAAATCTAAGGGTCCAAGAAGAAGAACGAGAAATCTGTTGAAAATAAGGAATAGGGAAAAGACTCCGATAACGAGATACTTGAAAGAGTTTGAAATAGGAAACAATGTCCTTATTGATCCAACACCATCCAGCCCAAAAGGAATGCCTTTCAGAAGGTTTTTTGGACGAACTGGAGTCATAACAGAGAAAAGAGGTAAATCTTATATAGTCAAAATCAAAGATGGTAAAAAGGAGAAGAAATTGATAGCAAGACCGGAGCACCTGAAGGCGATATGAATGGAAGAAATATTAAAAGAAATGTTAATAACGAACACAGAAGCAAAGAATATTTTAGCTGAGAGAAAGAAAGAGATAGAACTAGGCTACGAACAGAAGAATGCTCTGGATTATTTGAAGAAATATGATAGATTGACTGAAAAAAGGTTTAAAGAATTGGTTGAAAAATTAACAGAAATAAAGAAATTGAGGGAGAGGCAGATCATTCTCATCGCTAACTTATTACCACAAGATTCAGAGGATTTAAGACTAATCCTGGAGAAAGATTACAGTCTTCTGATCGATGAAGAGAAGAACTTAATCTTTGAAACCGTAAAAAAATTCATATAATGGGTGAAAATCCTATGAAAGACGATTACATAATAGTATTAGATTTTCTCTCAAGAGGACATGCAGACAGTAGAAGAGCTGAACCGACAGTCCAAGGAATCGGTGTAAATTTCTTGAACTTATTAGAAGTGATTTTAAAGGATGATGCTACAGTTAAACCTGAAGATCTCTTGTATATAGGCGAACAAAAAAGGGACAAAGTCAAGTTCATCAAAGAAAGGATAAAGTACAATGATTTGACGATGTTTGCAAAGGATGAATTGGAAATAGTGATAGATAAAATCATCGGCCAGAATGAAGCAAGGTTTGTCAATTTCTTCAACGTTGCTGGTCCTGTGACGACTAGACTTCACACTTTAGAACTATTGCCTGGTATCGGAAAGAAGCATATGTGGGCGATAATAGAAGGAAGAAGAAGTAAAAAATTCGAGACGTTTGAGGATTTGAAGAATAGAGTAGAGATGTTACCAGACCCAAAGAGAATGATTAAAAAGAGGATAATTGAAGAATTTAAAGAATCTGATCGACACATGCTATTCGTGGTTTCTCATTAATCTGATTTTTATAAACTCCTTGTTAAACCTACGACTTCTACTTCTCTCACGCCTTTTATACTCTTGATCTTGTCTGTTACTCTGTCCATCTCTCCTTCTATTTCATCGACTAGTTTGATTATTTGTACTGCGTTCAAGCCGAAAGCAATAGGGATCCGTTCCATTCTTTGCGGGTTTATTTCTTTCTTAATATCTTTTTCTACTGAATCTAAATCTGTCTCTACACCTTCTGGCATTATTTTGAACGTTACGATAACACTTCCGACCATAAAATCACTTAAGGACCTTTAAAACCACAACTTGGACATAAGTATTCATTTGATAGTCTTTTACACTGAGAACATCTAAAAATCTCTACTTTTGCACATTTTGGACATTTGAACCTGACATATCTGTCATCACCCAAAAGGTTCAGTCCACAACTCGTACATTTCATTTCTGTCAATAAGTCACCTTTTTTAATTCTTAGATAGTATTTCAATTAAGGGTTATATCTTTTTAATGTTAACGCCCCTGTAGTCTAACGGATAAGATGGTTCCCTGCGGAGGAACTGTTCTGGGTTCGAATCCCGGCGGGGGCATTCAGTTTTGATTTATCTATATTTTGAGATAACAATTATCTTATAGAAGACATCCATGGTAAGAACCTAAAAATACAGGATTGTCTTCATATAAGACCTTTATTTCGCCAGCGATTTTATTGATATCCCCTTGACTGGTTTCAATGTACTCGTATTTGCCTTTCTTGAAGTATGATGGTCCTACGTATGGTCTTTCCATTTCGATATGTCCCAATGCTTCAAACATAAACTGCCACATTTCTTCTGTATCAACAATGTCACTAACTTTCATCCCGTAATAGTTCATTGCCCATTTTGGTACTTCGTTAAATTTTGAAATTTCCAGTCCTAAAAAAGATTTTTGATTACCGTATACTAAGTCTAGATATTCTAAGGGTCCTTTTTTATATCTTGTTTCTTTTATCCCATCTTTGTTTGTTGCTCTTTCTATTTGAGAATTATAGACCTTGGTCTTTACTTCAAAAAGGAGTTCTTTTAATTGTTGAACATTGAATGATTCATTAACTATCATAGGAATATAAGAAATAGTAAAAGTTTTATTCTTTTAAAATGGGTAAATATGTTTAAATTCAAATAAAATTTCATTGTGAAAGGTATGATTGAAACCATAAAAAAATACCCAGAAATGTGTGCAGATGCGATTAAATTAGCTGAAAAAGTCGATATTCCTGATTATAAATTTGACAAAATAGTCGTTTGCGGAATGGGTGGTTCTGCTGTTTCTGGTGATTTGCTAAAAGATTTGTTAAAAAATAGAATTTCTATTCCAATCGCTGTTTGCAGGGATTATCATCTACCTGCTTATGTTGATGAAAAAACACTCACTTTTTGTATTAGTTATTCTGGTAACACTGAAGAGACTCTAAGTCAATTCGTAGATTGTATTAAAAAAAAGAGTAAAATCATTGGCATAAGTTCTGGTGGTAAACTGGAAGAATGGTGTAAAAGATTTAAATTACCTTATGTTTCAATACCGTCTGGTTATCAGCCTAGATCAGCTTTACCTTATTTGTTGTTCTCTATGATTGTATGTTTACAAAAAAATGGAGTAGTTAATTTACAGAAAGAAATCGATGAAACGATCGAATTGTTAAAAAGAATAAAGACTGACTCTATTAAAAAATTGGCTAATTCAATGAAAGATTCTACGATAATCGTTTATTCTTCTGATGAGTTTTCTGGTGTAGCAAGGAGAGTCAAGACTCAGATAAACGAAAACAGTAAAATGCCTGCTAAGTACGATGTTTTCCCTGAGTTAGACCATAATGAAATAGTTGGTTATCAGAATGAAAGGTTGAACAAGAATTGTTTTGTTTTAATACTGAGAGATAAGGATGAACCAGAAGAGATTAAAGCAAGGATAGAGATTACCAAAGGTTTGATAAAGGATAAAGTTAAGGGAATGGAAGAGATATGGGCTGAAGGTAAGTCAAAATTGGCAAGGATGATGTCTCTGATTTTCTTGGGCGATGCTCTGAGTTATGAGTTGGCTGTTTTGAATGATGTTGATCCTGTTGAAGTTGAAAATATAGGTATTCTTAAGAAAAAGTTGACAGAGAGATTAAATTTAGTAGAAAAATTAGAAAAAGATTATTTAAATAGACCATTATAACGATTACGAAATTCTCCTAATTTCTCTTTGCCTAAGTAATTGGGTATAAAAAACAAAATAAAAGAATCCTCTCCATTAATTGCATATCCACATAAACCTGCATCCATGAATGTTTTAGCCATTTCAATACCTTCCCATCTATGTGAAGTAATTACTGGCTCAAAATACTTTTCAAACTCTTCTCTTTTCGATTTTACCGTTACTCCATAAATTTGTGTGTCACCTGGTTTACCTTTAAGTAATTTATAAATTACCATATCACCTGTTTCTGGCCAATATGCTGAGTGTCCAATCTTTCCCATAACCTTTTGGAATATTTTTAAATCGCCATAGTGCTCCTGTTGAGCCATACTGTGTAAAAACCATGAAAGTTGTGGGTTCTTCATAAAATCTCTATATGGAGGAACTTTCAGTAATGGAATTGGTTCTGATATTTTTCTTTTTTTGAAATCAATAATTCTCACTTTTGTTTTCAGATATCTGTCCGGAGGTAATCCAGTATCTATAGAAATTAATTCTGGTCTTTTATACAATTCAGCAACAAGTAAATCATTATCCTTCATCAATTTTCTGATTGATCTGACAACTTTTAATCGATCTTCAGATGAAAAGTTTCCCAAAGTATTAGTCATAAGAGTCAAAAAAACAGGTTTATCTTCTTTTTTCAAAACCTTTTTCAATTTTTTTAAATGTAATAAATCATCTTTAATTAGTTCAGTATCTGGGTGTTTTTCTTTACATAATTTCAACATAGTTGGAGAATAATCGACACCAATTCTCCTTACTACATGAGGAATATTATTTGTTAATTTAAAATCAAGACCTCCACCAATTCCAAGACCTACATGCACTTTATCTTCATCAGGAAGGTAATGAGACAAGACTTCTAACATCATCTCTCGATCTTTGGATCTAACCATGGTTACTTTTTCTTGTTCATTTACGTATGCCTCGCAAGCCTCTTTATTATACCAAACTTCATCTCCAGACATCTTAACCAGTAGAAGGTCCTGTGTCGCTTAATTCCTCCTAAACCAATATAATATACATGTCTTCAAGAAACTGGAAAGAGTATAATGAACAGCTTGTCCGAAGAGGAGAGGCATTGCTTGACTTTGATTTCTTGAAGG
>JAPLUX010000011.1 GCA_026397455.1 Candidatus Aenigmatarchaeota archaeon
CTTAGAGTTTCGAACCGATGTCGACGGGTTTCTTCTAGTGATCCAAAGCCTTATAAGATTTTCATCTCGTTATGCTTGACCACTACACCACGGGGCTATCTTTTTCGTATGTTTAGGGTTATTAAATCCTATTTCTTTTAAATATTTTATTATTTCTGTTTTTCGTGTAATGTAAATTTTATTATAACAGATTTTTGATGGATGAAACCCCATTCTCTTTAGACTTTCTCTAACTTCAACCAATAATTTGGTATTAACATTCTTAAAGTAAATCTGTAACAGGTTTGGATATTGAGGGGCCAAAGGATAAACACAGCCATCTGTATCAAATAACCCACGTAAACATGCTTGAAGAAGATTCTTCTTACTTTTTATCCATTTAGGTATAGTTGATTTATTTTTACTTTCATTACTTGGTTTCAACCCAAATTCTAAAAGAGTTTCTATAACACTTCTTTTTGAACAACACACATATAGTGCGTTCCGTGATTGATGTTTTTTAACATAAAAATTAACATTAAATAATCCTTCAAATAATGGTTTAACAAAATCCCAAAGATACTCTTTTTCATCTTCTGAATGACCAGCTATTCTCAATTGAAAACAGCCATGTTTTTTAGATATGTATATGTTTCCGTCACCAAGGATTATCCCTATAGCTTCGGCTAATTTTAGTTTGTTTTTCATTAATAATAGATTTAAAAATAGGGAATAACAGGTTTCCGAGAGAGTAAAGTTGTGATGAATCTTTTATTAATTATTTCAACTTCTTCTACACTTTTCCGCTCTGTGACATTTTTTCTTTGATTCTAACCTATCTTTCTTCTCTGTTATCATCCTTTCAAGTTCTTCTACGATTTTCTCTACAGCGTCCAGAATTTTCCATCCATTTTCTTCAGTCCTGAAAACCCCTTTAGTAGTTTCTAGAGTACCTACAACTTCATACAAAACTTGTTTTTGTTTTTCTCTTATTGGCTTAACAAATAACTTAAATTCTTCAATATTGTTTTCTCCAAACATTCTGCTAAACTTGTCTATTAAAGGTAAACTTACATCCTTGATTTTATCTATAATATCCTTATCGAATTGGTCAAAATTAACCAACTGAATTTCTGTCATAGAACCACCTTTTATTATTCTCTTTTCATTAAATTTATAAAAGTTAAATCAGCATTAAAATGTGATAAAGAATGAGAATACTACAACTACACTCAGATTTCATAGAATATGAGCCGATAAAAAAAGAAATCAAGATAGCTGAAGAAGTAGAAAAGAAAAAATACAGACTAGAAGAAATAGTAGTTCTCTTTACAGCGTTAGAAGAAGGGGATAATGAAGGAGTTATAAAAAATGCAATCGATGAAATTAAAAAAAGTCTTGACGTTATTAAAACAAACAAAATTTTGATTTATCCTTACGCACATTTGAGTAAAAATCTTGCAAATCCTAACATCGCATTAAAATTGATAAAAGAAATGGAAAATTATTCTAAAAAAATAGGTATAGAGACTTACAGAGCACCTTTCGGTTGGAATAAAAAATTCTCAATTCAAATAAAAGGTCATCCTTTAGCTGAACAATCAAAAGTATTCTTACCTAGCAAAGCTGGTGAGAAGAAAGAAGAAGTTTCAGAAGCTGTAAAAAAAGAAGAAAAAATCAAGTCACACTGGTTCGTCATAGAAACAAACGGTAAACTAACACCGATAGAAATCAAAGATAATAAAATCGTCGGAAATTTTGATTTTAAAAAGAATGAAAACCTTGAGAAATTCGCGATGTACGAGATGGCCAAAAGTCGAGCCGTTCATCAGATGCCGCCACATGTAAAACTCATGAAAGAATTAGAAATAGCAGATTTTGAAGAAGGCAGTGATCCAGGCAATCTTAGATTCTATCCAAAAGGACGTTTAATAAAATCTCTATTAGAACAATTCGTCAATCAGATGGTTACAGAATACGGTGGGATGGAAGTAGAAACACCAATCATGTACGACGTCCATAACCCAATCCTAGCAGATTATTTGAACAGGTTTCCAGCGAGACAATACATAGTTAAATCAGAAGACAAAGAATTATTCCTCCGATTCGCAGCTTGTTTCGGTCAATTTTTGATGTTGAGTAATTCACTGATATCATACAAACAACTACCTTTGAAAATCTATGAGTTGACAAGATACAGTTTCAGGAGAGAGAAGAGCGGTGAGTTAGCTGGTCTGAGAAGATTGAGAGCATTCACGATGCCAGATGTTCATGCGATTTGCGAAAATTTAGAACAAGCGATGAAAGAATTCGTGATCAGGTTCAAACTATGTCAAAATGTCCTAGATAAAATCGGTTTGAATAAAGATGATTATGAATTAGGGATAAGATTCACAAAAGAGTTTTACGAGAAAAATAAAGATTTCATTACTTCGCTAATCAAACTTCATGGTAAACCCGCCCTTGTAGAGATGTGGGATGAAAAGATTTTCTACTTCATTCTAAAGTACGAATTAAATTTTGTCGATGCTCTATCGAAGGCCTCAGCTTTGTCTACAGATCAAATAGATGTGGAGAACGGAAAGAGGTATGGTATAACTTTCATCGATGAGAACAGTAAAAAACAAACACCGATAATATTACATTGTTCTCCGAGCGGAGCGATAGAGAGAATCATGTATGCATTACTTGAAAAAGCATACATGGATGAGAAAAGAAAAAAAGTTCCTAGACTTCCAACGTGGTTATCACCCGTTCAAGTTAGAGTCATACCACTCTCAGAAAAATATCAAAAATTCTCAGAAGAAATAGCGAATGAAATCGAAAAAGAAAATATAAGAGTCGATGTTGATGATAGAAGTCTAACAGTCCAGAATAAAGTCAGATACGGGGAATTAGAATGGGTTCCATTTTCAATCGTTGTCGGTCAAAAAGAAATCGACTCAAAAACATTTCCTATAAGGATTAGAGAGACCGGTGAAGTCAAAAAAATGAAGATTGAAGAATTCATAAAAATTGTAAAAAAGGAGATGGTAGAGAAACCTTTCAGAAACTTGACTCTCCCGAAATTCTTGACAAAAAGGCCAAAATTTGTTGCCAGTGCTTAACCTGCTTTTTTTGATTCTACTGGTTTAGATTTTTCCCAAAGTAAATTAAACAAGGGTTCTATCATGCTCTTTGCTGCATGCTTGGACTTAGTCCAGAACATCATATCTTGAGATGAATGAACAACTTCTGGATCCGATAAACCTAGCATTAATTGTTGACCGTCGACGACATAGAATCTTCCTGAGAAGGGTACTTCTTCATTCTTTATATTCCTGATTTCAGCGATACCAGAAAGCGATTTTATTGCATCTGTACACTGTTTATCGCATCTAGTTGCAATTTTTATCTTGACCCCGTTATCGCTAAGTTTTTTCAGTATGCTTATGTGATTCTCGAACAGGTCATTCAGTCCAGCAGGTGTCGTAACTATATCAACTGAAGAAGTTGCATTCCTGAGCATTGAGTCCATTTGTTGAAGAACAGAATATTTTCCTTTCAATGCGCCAGTGATGTCTTCGAGTGAAACAAGTTGTAATCCTTGTTCATGTAAGCCACTCAATTCTTTAATTAACTCTGAACCCTTTAGTCTGTCAATCCTTTTCTCCATTTCACTATATTTTTCTTGGAGTCTTTTTTTTGCTTTTTCTAAGGCTTCTATAGGCTGCATCGCAACATATCTTAAAGGCTTAGATGTTTGGAGTATGACAAATCCCTTATCTGCTAGAGTTTGAAGCACATCATAAGTCCTTGATCTGGGGACATTAGAAATTCCAGAAAGTTCGCCGGCTGTGGCAGTTCCTTTTGCCAAGAGGGATACCCAAAGTTTTCTCTCATACAAATTGAGGCCAATTCCTTTTAAAGCATCCAGTAATTCTGGTGACCCTATCATTCCTACCATCCCTTAATTACTTAATAGTGATTGGCTTTATAAACATTAATATATTTGGTTAAGTTTTAGCCTAAATTTTCTTTCTACTAGAGTTAAGAATGATTTACAGATGAAATAAAAAATGGGGTAAGGTTTAAGTACTTTTCTCATTAACCAGACCTTCCCTGACTTTTAAATAATTCATTTACTCTCTCTATCGTATCAGCTTCATCCGGTCCTTTATCCTCACGTATGCGTATAAGTCTTGGAAACCTCAAAGCCAAACCAGACTCGTAATTAGGAGATTTCTGTATCTCTTGATAAGCAACTTCGACTACAATCTTTGGTCTTAATTTTACTTCACGTCCTTTTTCTTCGATTATCAATTCTTTTAGTGTATCAGTCATGAGTTTGAATTGTTCTTCTGTCAGACCAGTGCCCATCATTCCACAAGGCAAGAAACTACCAGTGTTAGGGTCTCTACAAGCCAAAACATAAGAACTCAACCATTTTGTTCTTGAACCAACTCCCCAATTTGCTCCAACGATGACTAGATCTAAAGTTTCCATTATAGGTTTAATCTTATACCAGCCGTCAACATGTCTCCCAAAGACATAAGTAGAATCTAGGACTTTAAGAAAAACACCTTCTTGTTTAGCACTCAAAGCTTCTTGATAGAAGACATTAGCTTTTTTAACATCATCTGTAACGAGCTGTTTTGCCAATTCGAATTTTTTAGGAATTGGTTTTACTATACTTTTCAATATTTTTCTTCTTTCTTTGAAAGGTTTATCGAACAGTGTTTTTCCATCCAGATAAATAACATCAAAAAGATGCATTTGGATTGGAATTTCTTTTACCATCTTCTCTATATCATATTTTCGATGGATTCTCTGCGATAACATCTGAAAAGGCAACGGTAATCCTGTTTTAATATCAATTCCTAGTGTTTCCCCTTCAACTATGCATTCGTCTGATTTCAAACCTTTCTTGCAAAATTCAACAAGATCAGGAAATTGTTTTGTAACATCTTCTAATCTACGAGTGTAGACCCAAACCTTATCGTTTTTCTTCTGTATTTGACAACGTACTCCATCATACTTATACTCGACTGCAACTTTACCGAAATCTTTAATAACACTTTCAATACTCTCAGCTTTCTCGCCGAGCATGACTTGTATTGGTTTACCTAATTGGATTCTCACTTTCTTTAAACCATCGGCGCCTTTTTCTTTTGCAATCTTTGCAATCTCACCAAAGTCAGAAACAATGCTCCATGCATACTCGGCTGTTGCAATCATTTTATTTTTTTCTTCTTTACTCATTTCTTTTTTATAGAGGAATGCTTCCACGATGGCATTTCTTATAATTCCCTCTGCAACCCCAATTCTCAACTCTTGTAGAATAGTCCTCACTACATATCTAGCCTCTTTAGGTTGAGCTGAAACTAAAAGTTCTGCAATCAAATTCAATTTTCTGTCTTGAGAACCTGCACCAGTGATGTATGCTAGTTTTTGTAAATTTTCAAAGACAGTATCGACAGTTAATTTTCTTTTGAATAGAATTACTTGTTTTCTTGATTTTATACAAACTTCTGCTGTCAAACCAAGATCACCAGTTTTTTTAAACTTTTTTCCTACTTCTTCAGAAGAAAAACCAGTGGCCTTTGATATAGCTTTTATCATCATTTGCGTTGCTATTCCTAATTCATATTCAGAATAAGTAGAAAAAACTCTACCAGTAACAAGAAGTGCAACTTTTGGTAATTCATCGCTTGGAGTTTTGATGAATAAATCTGCAAGAATATGTGTTTTTTCTAGTTTAGATGAGATTGATTCAAGTTTTTCATATACATCTGAAAGAATCGAGTATTCCATACAATCACAATTTCCTTGCATAAATTTATAATTTTGTCAATTAAAATTTGGTTTAGGTGTAATAATGGAAGTATTCGAAACTATAATGAAAAGACAATCCGTAAGAATGTACGATAAAAAAGATGTTCCAAACGAATTAATAGGTCAATTGATAGAAGCAGCTATTCATGCTCCATCTGCTGGTAATATACAACCATGGGAATTTATCGTTGTTAAAGAGAAGAACACAAAAAAAGAACTTTCATCGGCAACTTTGAGACAAAGGCATGTAGAAGAAGCACCTGTTATCATCGTTGTATGTGCAAACTTAGAAAAAAGTGCTGATAAGTATGGTGATAGAGGAAAAGATTTGTATTGCATTCAAGATACAGCTGCAGCAATTGAAAACATGTTATTGGTTGCAACATCTTTGGGTTTATGTACATGTTGGAATGGCGCTTTTGAAGAAAATAAAGTTAAATCTATACTGAACATTCCAGAAAGATTGAAACCAGTAGCACTCATAACAGTTGGTTTTCCAGTTTCATATACAACACATACTAAAACTCTGAGAAGACCCTTTGAGAATGTTACATATTCAGAGAAATACGGTGCACATTTTCAATGGATAGAAAAAGGCACTCAAGAATGGAGATTTAAAGTAAGACCACTGGAAGAACATGTAAAAAAAATTAAAGAAAAAATAACCGAGAGAAAGAAATAACGTTAATTTCTGAAACATCAAGTAGATTTAAATTATAAATAATAGACATTATTATTAGGTGCTCTGATGAAAAATTTAATGTTTATTTCTATATTTTTGATTTTTTTTGTGTTATCATCAGGTCTAGTTCGTTCTGAAGGGATAGAAATAATCGTTCCAAATGAACCAGTTGCAGTATACACAGGCCAGACAAACGAATTAGAAATATTAATAAAGAATGATAGAAACGTAAAAGATACTTTTTATTTCTCTACTTCTGCCACAACCCAATGGATAAGTTTGAAAAATTCTTGGGCAAGTTTAGGAACAGGTGAAGTGACAAGCTTATCTCTTGTAATAGAACCACCAATAGATACTGAAGAAGGAACTAGTATATTATCAATCACTGTCAGATCAGTCGACTACAACGTTTCTGCATCTAAACAAGTATACTTTTCTGTTAAAAGGTCATCCCCTGTTTTCATCACAGAAATCAAATTAAACAAACAATCACTTAAACCAGGAGAAACTCTTGTTATTCAACCTGTTTTAACAAACGTAGATAAAAACCAAAGAATGGACGTTTTTGTTACAACAAAAATATTGAAAGATGATTACCTTGTTCAAAGTTTTGATAACAGCATTTCCATCGGTCCTTCAAAAATCGAAACAGTATCGAATAATTTTGTTATAAAATTAACTCATACACCTGGCAATTATAATATTTTTTCTAGTGTGAAAGATAATTTAAATAAACTTTTGAGTCAAAAGACTACCACATTTAAAATAGAACAACTTCCTCGCAGAATAAACGAAGAGAAAGAAATTACAAATAGTGTATTCTATAGTAACACTGTTATTAGAGTTACGAACAATGGAAATGTACCAGAACGTAATTTCAATGTTTTAGTATCTTTACCTACCATATCAAAAAAATTTTTCCATCCTGAGGTTGAACCAACTTCACAAGAAGAGAAAGACAATAAAATAATTTACAAATGGTTTATTTCAGAATTAAGCCCAGGAGAAACGATAACGATAAAATACCAACTTCAATTCACTAATTTGATAATTGCTTCATCAATCTTGATAATTGTAATCGTATGGATTTTGTGGTTATTCTACCAACCCAAGTTAATGAAAAAATATATGGGTCTATTATCCAAAGATGAACAAATTACTATATCACTACATGTAAAAAATAAGAGTAGAAAATTATTAGATACTGTTACTGTGAAAGATTTTGTTCCTGCTATTGCAACAGTAATTAAAGAATTTGGTACGATAGAACCAACGATAAAAATTAAACCAGGAGGAACCGAATTAACGTGGCAAGTAAAGAACATCAGACCTAAAGAAGAAAGAGTTTTGACTTATAAAATTAAACCAATGATAGAAATTCTTGGAAGTTTAAAACTACCAAAAGCGCATCTGATGTTTGAGACAAAGAAAGGTAAAATAAAAAAAACCCTTTCTAAGACAATCACTATAATGGGAAAGGTTAAATAATCTTTCTATACATTTTTTATAATCAACCCCTGATAGCTCAATGGCTAGAGCGATCGGCTGTAGTCGAGTACTTTGGTGCTTGATCGTTAGCAATCGCTCGGTAGTAACCGATAGGTTGCTGGTTCGAATCCGGCTCAGGGGACTACCCGAAAACTATTTAAGCATTTATGAATAAAGAATGTGAATATTGAAAAGTTTAAATAGCATTGGATATAATAATTTATGGGTTGACGACCAAAACGAGGAGGAAACACCCGTTCCCATCCCGAACACGGAAGTTAAGCTCTTCAGTGATATGGATTGTACTGCCTTTGGGTGGGAACTCCATGGCGTTGCCAACCCATTCATGGTGACCTTTTATTGACTGCCCCCATCCCCATCTATTCATTTTGTGATTCATTATTGAGTATTTTCTATAGTTGCCCTGATTGTGTAGCGGTCTATCAAAGTAATAATCAATGCTGTAGATTACGGGACTGTCACTCCCGTGACGGGGGTTCGAATCCCCCTCAGGGCGTGTAGGTGATTGTTTGGAAACTGAAATAAATATATTGAATCATGAATTAATCCCAAAACACATACTTTTATCACAACAAGAAAAAGAAGAAGTTATAAAACATTATGGAATAAGAAAAATAAATCAATTCCCAAAAATATTAAAATCCGATCCTGTCGTTCAATTGTTAGAAGCAAAACCTGGCGACCTAATCAAGATTATTAGAAAAAGTGATACAGCTAAGGAATCAATATATTACAGAGTTGTCATAGAGTGATAATGATGGATGGGTTTAACATACTGTTGAAATCATTTGCCGAAGATCAGGGTTTTGTAAAATTTCAAATAGATTCGTTCGATGATTTCATAGATAGAAGAATACCGAATATAATAAAACAGATAAAAGAGATAAAACCTGAAGTTCCTGATTTAGGAGAATTCAAGATAAGGTTGGGTAGGTTTAAATTAGGTTCACCCTCAGTTAAAGAAGCCGATGGTTCTGTGAGAAATATTCTGCCTTTAGAAGCAAGGATGAGAAATTTAACTTATGCTTCACCGATGCATATTGAGATGACACCTATTCTAAACGGGATAGAGAGTGAAACGATATGGGTCAATTTTGGTGATTTACCAATCATGTTAAAATCCAAATTTTGTCCTTTGTCTGTTATGAATAGAAAAGAGTTGATAGAAGCTGGAGAAAACCCTGACGAACCCGGTGGTTATTTCATAATTAATGGGACTGAAAGAGTTCTGGTATTAATTGAAGAAATCGCACCAAATCGTGTGATAGTTGAGAAATCTAACATTGCAAATGTAACAGAGACAGCAAGAATACACTCAGAAAAAGATGGTTACATACAAAGACATGTAATAGAAAGAAAAACAGACGGTGTAGTCAGAATAAATTTTGCAAACATAAACAGTTTACCAGTTGTAATTTTATTGCGAGCATTGGGGTTGGAATCTGACAAGGATATAATCAATAGTATATCACTCGACCCAGAAATACAGGAGGAATTTTATCCAAATCTATTCGAGAGTGAATCAACAAATGCCAAAGAAGGTATTGATGAGATAGGAAAAAGAATAAGGATTCCACAAAAAGAATACAGAAGAGAAAGAGTAACAAGACTTATAGACAGATATTTGTTACCACATTTGGGGCAAGAAAAGACTGATAGATTAAATAAAGCAATATTCATCGCAAAAGCAGTCAATAAAGTTTTACGTTTTCATCTGAACAAGATACCAGAGGATGATTTGGATCATTATTCTAACAAACGTCTAAGATTGTCAGGAGATTTATTGGAAATACTTTTCAGGTCTATACTTTTAGGTAAATGGGGTTTGATAACTAGGATCACTTATAATTATCAAAAATTAACAAAGAGAGGTAGGTTCCCACCTTTACCAGCAATAGTTGAAGCCAATGTGTTAACAAATCAAATCGTTTCTGCATTAGCAATAGGTGCATGGGTTGGTGGAAGAACAGGAGTAACTCAGAGATTGGAAAGGGGCAGTTTTGTGAAAACTCTTTCTCACATGAGGAATATACTCTCACCTTTAACGTCCACACAAGAACATTTTGAAGCAAGAGAACTGCATCCAACACACTGGGGAAGAATCGATCCATCACAAACACCAGAAGGAGCGACCATTGGTTTAAGAAAATACTTGGCTGTAATGGCTCAGATAACTAAGGGTGCATCGGAGAAAGATAAAAAAGCGGTATTATCTCTTGCAAATAAACATATCGAGGGATTAAAATGACTGATGTCTTTTTAGATGGTGAGTTCATCGGGTTAACAGAAAAACCTGATGAAATTATTAAAACAGTGAAAGAAAAGAGAAGAGAAGGACAAATCTCAGATCAAATCAATATTGCTTATTTACAATATTTAGATGTAGTTAGAATACTTACTGATTCTGGAAGAACAAGACGTCCTTTAATTATTGTTGAAAATGGTAAACCAAAATTAACAAAACAACATCTGGAAAAAATAGAACAAAGAAAGATGACTTGGTCTGATTTAATAAAAGAAGGTGTTATAGAATTCTTAGATGCTGAAGAGGAAGAAAATGCATACGTTGCATTAAGACCAGAAAATTTGACAGAAGAACACACACACTTGGAATTAGACCCAACGGTTATTCTAGGTTTATCTACTTCTTTCTTGCCATATCCTGAGTTCGACCGTGGTGACAGGGTTAACTTTGGGTCAAAAATGATGGGTCAATCTATAGGAGTTTATTCATTGAATTTACCGATGAGAATTGATACAAAAGCAAACATACTAGTTTATTCACAAGTTCCAATCGTTAAAACACACATCAATGAAGTACTCAAGGATGAGAATCATTCTGGTGGAAAAAACGTAGTAGTTGCGATAATGTCTTTTGAAGGTTACAACATGGATGATGCTATCATCATGAACAAATCTTCGATTGAAAGAGGGTTGTTCTGGTCTTATTTATTCAGAACATACGAGGCAGAAAAAAAGAGGTACATGGGTGGTCAAGAAGATGTTATTGGTATACCAGAACCAGGAATAAGAGGATATCCTGGGGAAGATGCATACAAACATTTACCTGAGGATGGTATTGTCAACCCAGAAACAGAATTAAAAGAGGACGAAGTGCTCATCGGAAAAGTATCACCTTTAAGATTCCTCGGTAGTTTAGATCAATTCATAACAGGGTTAGAAAATATCAGAGAAACTTCTGTGAAATTAAGACATGGGGAAGGGGGAATTGTTGACAGAATTTTCATAACTGAAAGTAATGATGGCAATAAATTAATAAAAGTAGTGATGAGAGATTTAAAGAGACCAGAAATAGGTGATAAATTTGCTAGTAGACATGGACAAAAAGGTGTCATTGGTTTAATAATTCCACAAGAAGATATGCCATTCACAGAAGATGGAACGATTCCTGATGTAATATTCAACCCACATGGTATTCCTTCAAGAATGACTATAGGTCAATTATTGGAAATGTTGGCTGGAAAAGTTTCAGCTCTGGAAGGTAAAAGATTGAGTAGTCCAGCTTTTCATCCAATACCAGAATCAGAACTTAGAAAAACACTTGAAAAAGATGGTTTCAAGAACGATGGTAAAGAAACGATGTATGATGGTCAGACTGGGAAACACTATTCTGGTCAAATATTCATCGGAAATGCCTTCTATCAAAAATTAGATCATCTTGTTTCAAATAAAATACACGCTAGATCAAGGGGACCTGTTACACTTTTGACAAAACAACCAACTGAAGGAAAATCTAAGAAAGGTGGTTTGAGATTAGGTGAAATGGAAAAAGACTGTTTAATAGCTCAAGGTGCTGCTTTAGTTCTAAAAGAGAGGTTTGATTCGGATAAAACTAAAGTGCCAATCTGTAAAGATTGTGGGTTAGTTGCTATAAATGATAGAACAAAAAATAGAAAATACTGTCCTGTTTGTGGGGGCTCAAAAGTTGTAGACGTAGAGATGTCTTACGCATTCAAACTACTCACAGATGAAATGAAAAGTATGTTGATTTATCCAAAGTTGATAGTTAAAGAGGAATGAATATGTTAGAAAAAATAGTATTTGGTGTGTTGGATCCTGAAATTATTAGAAAGATGTCTGCAGCCAAAATAAACAAGACAGAACTTTATGATCAGGAAGGTTATCCGATAGAAGGGGGATTGATGGACCCTAGATTAGGTGTAATCGATCCAGGGTTGAGATGCAGAACATGTGGTGGTTCTGTTGGTGAATGTCAGGGACACTTTGGTCACTTGGAATTAACAAGACCTGTAGTTCATGTTCATTATTCAAAAATAATTTACACTTTATTAAGAATGACTTGTCAAAAATGTGGAAGAATTTTATTGGATCAAGCTGGAATAGAAAAATTTGCTACCGGTAAAAAATCTTTCAAAAAATTGAAATCTATGATGAAAGCTAAATGTCCTTACTGTGGAGAAACTCAAAAGAAGATGAAATTTTTGAAACCTACAACTTTCATCGAAGACAAAACTATGTTAGATTCAAACCAAGTGAGAGAGAGATTACAGAAAATCACTGACGCAGATTTGATTTATTTTGGTATCAGAGGAATGAGACCAGAATCTCTTATTATCACATTGTTACCAGTTCCACCTGTTACAGTCAGACCTTCTATAACTCTTGAAACCGGTGAAAGATCTGAAGATGATTTAACACATAAACTTGTTGATATAGTAAGAATAAACAAAAGATTGGCAGAGAACATCGATTTAGGTGCACCAGATTTCATAATTCAAGATTTATGGGAATTGTTACAATACCATGTTGCCACTTATATTAATAATGAAATATCTGGGGTCCCACCTGCTAGACACAGATCCGGTAGAATTTTGAAAACTCTCACACAAAGGTTGAAGACAAAAGAAGGTAGGTTCAGACACAACCTAATAGGAAAGAGAGTAAATTATTGTGCGAGAACAGTCGTAAGTCCCGATCCTTTAATCAACATAAATGAAGTTGGTATTCCTTTGTTGATCGCGAAAGAATTAACAAAAACAATCAATGTCAATGAAAAAAACATCGAACATGTAAGAGAGATGATCAAGCGATATCCAGAATGGCCAACTGTTAATTATGTAATCAGACCAGATGGCAGAAAGAAAAAAGTCAATGAGTTAAACAAGGAAGAAATCTCTAAAGAAATAGGAATCGGTCACACCATTGAGAAACAATTGGAGGACGGTGATTGGGCGATATTCAACAGACAACCATCTCTACACAGGATGAGTATGATGGGACATAAAGTGAGAGTTATGCCTTATCAAACTTTTAGGTTGAACTTGTTGGTTTGTCCACCATACAATGCAGATTTTGATGGTGACGAAATGAACTTACACGTACCACAAGTCGAAGAGGCACAAACAGAAATAAAATTGTTGATGGACGTTCCCAACCATATAAGAAGTCCTAGATTCAGTGGTCCTATAATCGGTTGCAGTAAAGATCATATCACATCTTTATATTTATTGACTCATGGTCAAAGAGAATTCACAAGAAAAGAAGTTGTAGAATTGATAAGGTCGTGCGGGATTGAAATAGAAATTCCAAACAAGAAGAAGATTAGCGGTAAAGAAGTATTCAGTTTGTTCTTACCTAAAGGATTCAAAATCGAATACAAAGCATCATGTTGTATAGGATGTCCAAAATGTTTAAAGGAAAAATGTCCATACGATGCTTATGTTGTTGTTAAAAATGGAGAACTACTCACTGGTACAATAGACAAAAAAAGCGTATCAGCATTCAGTGGAAAAATGTTGGATGAGATAGATAAAAAATACGGACATGAGTTCACGAAAGAATTTTTGTACAACATGACTAGATTTGCTTTAAAATTCTTGACCAGGTACGGCTTCTCAGTTTCAATATCCGACCAAGATTTAGATGAAAAGATAATGAAAAAAATAGATGAGATAATCGAAGAAGCAAGAAAAGAAGTCGATGAAATGATAAAAGATTTTAAAAAGGGAAAGATTGAAACACTCGTCAGAACTACACCAAGACAAAGCCTTGAAGCCATAATTAGAAAAAAAATGGCTGATACTTTGAACAAGATAGCAGATATTGTTGAAAAGAATGTTACAGATAATAATACAGTAATAATGGCAAAGAGTGGTGCAAGAGGAAGTATGATTAACTTAGTTCAGTGTGCTGCTTGTTTAGGTCAAGAAGCAATAAAAGGAGAAAGGATAAAGATAGGATTCCATAGAAGAACATTCTCTCACTTTAAACCTGGTGATATTAGTTTAGAATCTAAAGGTTTTGTTAGAAATGGTTATAAACAAGGTTTGAACCCATTCGAATTTTTCTTCGATGCCATGAACAGTAGAGAAGGATTGATGGATAAATCATTAAAGACAAGACATAGTGGTTATCTTGAAAGAAGATTGATCGGGGCATTACAAGATTTAAAAGTTGAGTATGACGGAACAGCCAGGGATAGTGGAAATAAAATAATTCAATTCGTACCTGGAGAGGATGGTTTGGATCCGTCAAAAATACAAAAAGGTGGTATAAATGTCAGAAAAATTGCAGACGACATCTTTGGATGATGTTATATTACCGATTAAAATTTTGGATGAAATAGAAACGGTCTGTAAAGAGAAAAAATTAAATTCAAATCAAAAAGAGAAACTCATTCAAATAATAAAAAAAGAATACATGAATAGTTCTTTTGAGCCAGGTGAAGCTATAGGAATAGTATCCGCTCAATCCATATCCGAACCAGCCACACAGATGACGATGCGTACTTTCCACTTTGCAGGTTCTTCTGGTATTCAGGTTACGTTAGGTTTACCAAGACTTATAGAAATATTCGATGCAAAAAAAGAACCAACAACATCAACTATGACACTCTATTTGAAGAAAAAATACAACAACAAAACAGACAGTGAAAGAGTCGCTGATACGATAACTGAAAAAAGCTTGAGAAATTTTGTTGAGACTGTTTCTTTGGATTTAGTAAATAAAAGAATAAGGATCAAGTTTAAAAAAATAAAAAAATCTGATTTGAAGGATACTGTAGCAAAGTTGCAGAAGAAAGTCAAGGATTATAAAATCAGTATAAAAGAAAATGCGATGGCACTCGAGTCGAAAGAAAAGCAACTTACGATTAAGGACCTTCAAAGAATTAAGAAAAGATTGTTGGATTTGGCTGTGACAGGCATACAAAGTGTAAAGAATGCGATAGTCGTGAAAGAGGGGGATGATTGGGTTATAAAAACTTTAGGTTCTAATTTCTTGAAAGTACAGAGTTTTGAGGAAATCGATTTTATGAGAAGTTATACGAATAATGTGCATGAAGTAGCGAGTGTTCTAGGTATAGAAGCTGCCAGAATGGCATTGATAAAAGAAATAAAGAATACGATGAAACAACAGGGTTTGGATATAGATGTTAGACATATAATGTTGGTCGTGGATACGATGACCTTTTCTGGGGAAATTAAACCAATTGGAAGGTACGGTGTTGCTGGGATGAAACAATCTATCTTGACAAGAGCGGGTTTTGAAGAAACGATAAAACATCTTGTGAAAGCTTCTCTTAGACAAGAAGAAGATACTTTTAACGCGATATTCGATAATGTCATGGTAAACCAACTAGTTCCAATAGGTACAGGCATGTTTGACTTAATAGCAAAATTGGGCGAAGAATGATGGACTTAACAGAGATTATCAAGACAAAAACAAAAGAAAATAAAGTTATACTTGGTTTTAACACTGTCATGAAGTTTATAAAAACAGGTAACCCAGAATTGATCGTTGTTGCTAATAATTTTCCAAACGATAAAAGAAAAATCATAGAACACAACGCTAAAATAGCTAAGGTTGAATTAAAAGAATATTCAAACGATAGTGTTAACCTAGGCTTAGTATGTGGTAAGCCATTTACAGTTGGTGTACTAGCGATAAAGAGGAGTAAAAAAGAATGACGATAACTTTCACGACAGAAACGATAAGATTACTGACATTGTTCGAAAATGTAACAAACGTTCCTGTTAGAGATTGTTTCATAGATAATGGTGTAATCTATTATATAGTTGAAGAGGGTAAGATAGGTCTAGCAATAGGCAAAGACGGTTCTTCTATAAAGAAAGTTGAAAGAGTTATCGGAAAAAAAGTAAAAGTCTTTGAGTATTCATCTGATCCTGAAACTTTCGTTAAGAATATCATCCCTCAATGTAGAGAAATCACGATGATAAACCAGGATGACAAAATAACAGTCGAGATTAAAGTCAGTAAAAATGACAGAGGATTCGTGATAGGTAGGGGAGGGGAAAAGATAAAAATTTATAAGGAGATATTAAAGAGGGTTCATAACATATCGGATATACAGGTGAAATGATGGCAAGAGGAATGTTTTCCGCAAGAGGATTGAAAAAGAAGAGACAAAACTACAAATGGAAAGATGTAAAATACATGAGAAGACAGTTACAGTTGGTTAAAAAGAATCCTCTAGAAGGGGCGCCAAGGGGCAGAGGTATTGTCATTGACAAAAGAACTGTAGAACAGAAACAACCTCACTCAGGTCTTATAAAAGCTGTACGTGTTCAGTTGATAAAGAATAACGTTCAAGTCACTGCTTTTGTTCCTGGTTCTGGTGCTATAGATATGATTAATGAACATGATGAAGTCATAATTGAAGGAGTTGGGGGCAGTCAAGGCGGTCCTGTAGGAAGTCAGTGGGGATTGAAGTATAAAGTTGTTACTGTTAATGGAATCGATCTTCAACAAATTCTTTCTGGGAAAAAACAAAAACCTGTGAGATAAATGGCTGAAATAAAACTTTTCAACAGATGGTCCTTTCAAGGAGTTGAAGTAAAAGATCTAGGACTCAAACCTTACATTAATCTACAACCTATAGTCATTCCAAAGACTGGTGGAAGGTATAGCAATCGTCAATTCTACAAGTCCAAGATGAACATCGTTGAAAGACTCGTTAATAAATTGATGGTTCCTGGTCACAAATCAAAAAAACATCTCTTAACATCCGGTCTATGCACAGGAAAAACACAGACGATATTTAAACTAGTAAAAGAAGTTTTTGAAAAATTGGAGAAAAAAACTAACATGAACCCGATTGAGATTCTTGTCAGGGCTTTGGAGAATGCAGCGTTGAGGGAAGAAATAACTTCTTATCAGATGGGTGGTATGATGGTCAGAAAAGCTGTCATAACTTCACCACAAAGAAGAGTTGATGCTGCACTTTCAGTGATAGTTCAATCCACCTACAGGAAATCGTTCGGAAAGAAACTATCTACGGCAGACGCTCTGTTCAATGAAATTCTTTATGCTTATCAGAATGATGCTTCTAAGTCAGAAGCGATAAAAGAGAAAGAAAGGATTGAAAGGGAAGCTGGTGGAGCTAGATAAAAGAGAAATATCAAGTAATTTGATTAAATATATTTTTTCTGTGTATACATTAAATCATAAATAAAATAGGTCGGTATGATACCGAGTAACCTTTTTTGAAATTAAAAATGTGTTCTTTGGTACATTTTACTGGCTTAAAGCTTGACTTCCTGTAGAAGTTAGTCTAATACTAGTTATATTCAATTCAGCAAAACACACTCGGGGATTTTTCACTCGCAAATTTCTCGCCACTTCGTTCCTCGCGTAATTATCCAAAAATAATGTCATTATTAATAGGTAACAAAAATATAGAAAGATTTAAATCCTTTAGTGCCCTCCAATTAGTAAGATAAGATGAATCTTGAAAGATTAGGAAAGTACTTAACTGGTGGAAGTGTTGTTGCAGGTTTGACTGATTTAGCAGCAATAATTCATGAAAAAATAACTATTGACAATTTATCACGAGATCTTCAGACGTTTATTCAGAATAATAATGTTAGTAAAGAGACCCTGGAAAAAACCTTACAAAAACTTTCAGAAGTAAAAGATGTTACTTTTAGTTATGCCACTTATAGCGGAGAACATGGTTTAACAAGCGTGAATCCTCTAAAGTTCGCACATGCTTATTTAAATGGTGTTGGTGGGAAGTCCGGTGATTTTAGTTATATTGATTTTTCAAATTTTGATTTTGTTTTTAAAGAATGGTCAAGAGATGTTGGTGGCTGGGGTTCTAGTTTAACATTTGTTGATGGTAGAACTGCCGGTGGTTATGCCCTCGGTAATATAGTTGAAAAGATTGGTGGGTTTGGTATTCAAAGACAATTAAACGTGGTTGAAAACACAAAAAATACAATTCAATCTCATCAAAACCAATTTAACACTGCTTTGTTTGCTCTTATCCCAATAGGAATTGTGACAGCTATCGGTAGTTATTATTACTTACGTTCTGGCGGAGGAACAAAAATAAAAAGAACATTAGGAAGATTCTATGAGAAACATATAAGAACTCCATTAGCAATGAGAAGAATGGAAGGTTATCAAAACGTTTTGTATGGTCATATCTAAATATTTTCGCGCTCGTGAAAAATCCCCTCGTTCTTTCCTTCAACTCGTCAAGCCGAGTCAAAGTAAAGGTTTTGCTGAACTCTTCGCCGTTATTATATTTCTTAAGATAGTCGGCTCGTCCTCACTCGTTGTATTGTGACATGTGACTTATCTCGTTCGGAGAACATAACACCTTTTATGCGCTTGCCTTCTCCTATCGTCGAATGCGGTTCTTACGAACAAATTAAAATAAACTGCGTTATTATTAATTTCGCATAAAAGGGTCCGTTGACCTCGGGGCGCCAATTGTCCCGTCGCAAGCTCCTCGCGTAATTACCCCGTTTATAAAGGAAAAGGATAAAAGTTTAATGTTATATTTTATTAGAAGAGTGAAAATATGGAAACAAGAGGATGGGTTCCTGCTGATGAATTCCTTCTGCAAGGTGCCACATCGAAATATGATGGTATTGATGGGCTTGCATATCAATGTTTAAGATTAGGATCATTAAAAAAAGGTCAAATAAGAATATATTTTAGCTTAATAAGGCAACAATCAAAAATTGAATCTGAATATGATATAAAAATAATCCCCAAAGCAGAACATGCTATAATGAGAAATAATCTAATAGTGCTTCCAGAAAACATAAGAGAACAATATGAAAAAAATAGAAAAAGACTTGAAGAACTGGAAAATTAATGGACGAAAAAGTGCCAATGACTGCAGAAGAATTTCATAAAAAATTATATTCTTTATAAAAAATTTTTCGGCGCCCCTCGGTCAACGCTTCGTCAATATTATATTCTTTTTAGATAGTCGACTTGTCTCAGTCGCATTATGAAATTGATGTTTTTGAATTCAGCTCCTTCGAGAATCTAACACCTTTTATACGCTTGCGCTCCTCATTCTTGCGGTGCTCGGTGCTTCGCACAAATTAAAATAAACTTCGTTATTATTAATTTCGTATAAAAGGTTCCGTACGCCATTTGAAGTGCTCGCTAATAAACAATTTAAGTTTAATTGTTCTAATAAAAATCATGCAAAATATTCCAGAATATAAAATTGCCACTAGGACTATAAAAGATGTAGGAAAGGATTTAGGAAGATGTTTATTGAAAGTTTCTTATCCTATAACTGGTTTATTACCAATAAGATGTCAAGAATATTTGCATAAACATTTCGAATCTTACAATCCTGTAAATGCTACATACGTATCTTCAATTACTCAAGAAATTGCTGCAATGCCTTTATTTTTATACGGTGGGGATTTAGTAGGTGGAAGTAAAATTATTTTTAATGTCAATCAAAACATGGCACTAGGGATACCCCTTACACTTTTAGGGGCTTATAACATATTTGAACCAATTGCAAGATGCGCAATAACTACTAAAGATAAAGAAGGAATTGGTTCTATGGTATTGAAGGGACCATTAGTTCCAGCGAGGTATCTTTATGATAAACGTAAACAAGCAATTATTGAATTACAAAAAGAATTATTTCCTACTACTACGATTTAATAAAAAATTTCGCAGCTCGCACTTCAAACCTCCACTTCGTTTTGTCCATATTCTATTTGTTCTTAGATAGGGAGGCGTACAACACCTTTTATACGCTTCAGCCTTCGGCTTCGGTGCTACGCACAAATTAAAATAAACTTCGTTATTATTAATTTCGCATAAAAGGTTCCGGATGCAATTCCGATTTTCCGCTAAAATAACTTTAAATCCTTTACAGTGTTTTATAGTACTAAGGGTGATAAAAAATGGGTGAATTAGAGGTCGGCCAGGAAGTTAAAACGAAAATAGCTCAATATTTTGATAAAGATGAACAAAGATGCCCTGGACCAGGAAATGCAACAGTCACAATTCCAATGGGTACTATAGGTAAAGTTTCAAAATTAAAAAATCTGCCAGTTTTCA
>JAPLUX010000016.1 GCA_026397455.1 Candidatus Aenigmatarchaeota archaeon
TATGGTCTCATGTAACTTTGGAACAACCTCATGTTTCTTGAAGGATCGTAAGGCCCTAATTTAAAGAATCCAAGCTTTAAACCAAACGTATAATTTATCGTACTTAAAATAGATCTCATCATTGATCTGTATGAAGATTTAATGTCTGATGTTAATTTGTAGAAACCTTTTTGCCCTTCTTCAATTCCTTCTTCCTTGTATATTTCAGGAAATTCATCCCGAAGCAAGTCATCTATTTCTTTCATCATCCCGTCTTCTCCCATAACTCTTTTTCCTAGCAACTCATCTATGTAAAGGTCTAATTTTCTTTCTTCGGCTATAATCTCTATTATTCTCAAAAGTAGAATGTTGTGTGTAACAAAAATCGATGAAAGTGGGTTAAAATCTGTATCTTCTACTTCAATTCCATTGGTTAATTTCCACTCCTCTATATAACACGGTAATTGTATTATCACATACCATTCAGTTCCAGGGCTGCCATGTTCATATAGTCTTTGTCTAGCTTCTAGAATCATATCTCTCGTTATCTTAATACCATGTATTCTTTCAACCTCTGGTATTAAACTTTTGACTAAATCATCGTACGGTTCAATCCTAAATCTGGGTACGGATGCTTTATCTGCTTTTGGTACTTCTTTTCTTGTTGCTCCTTTAGTCTCGTATATTTCTTTGGGTATTTTGTGTGGTTCAGTTGCTTCAAGACCCTCCAATTTAGTCCAAGCCCACCATTCTATGTATTGAAATGAAAGGGGCATACCAGCACCCATTGGTGCATTCTTCTCCATCAAAAAGTAGCTATCATCAACTTCCCTCATCATTTGAATTCTTCTTATCAAAGGTCTGAGCCAGTTCCTGTATTCTTCGATTGATGCCTTCCTTCCATATAAACGTTCTAATATTCTTCTGTAACGTTCTTTAACTTCACCTATGAAGAATTGTTTCCATTTCTTGTACAACCTAACTTTTGTTGCCAGAACAACGCCTTCAGCTTTTGATACTTCAATCTTCTTCGTTATTTTATCTACTTCATCATATTCATCAGTCAATTCTTGAAAATCAGCGATTATTGTCGGCCAACGAGGTGCAATCGACCTCAAAGACACTCCTTCTGGTAGGTTGACATCTACCAAATCTATGAACATGGCCTTCAATGAATGTTCATCTTTTTCCTCGACATACTTCAATATCTCTTTATACCTTCTTGCATCATGAGCTAACAATTCCATGTCAGAGATTGCCCTATCTACGGTAGCCAGACCCTCCTTGACCTCTCGAATTAAGTCATGTTTTTGTTTTGTTATAGTCTGATAATAAGGATGGGATGTCGATATTTCGAACCATTCATCGACCTTTTGAACGTTGAATTCCCACCTATTTGACATCATATTCACAAGAAATGTCATTACATTAATAGTAGTCCTCTGAGGAACAGTTGGATTATACCTAAAAGTACAATTCCTAAGTCTTTCTGCCCAACCTTGACTCGTATCATTTATGTGTGTTCCATTTTTTATGATTTGGCCTTGAATCCAATCAATACTCAAATATCTTTCTCCTATTTTTGGTCGTGTCCATCCTTCTGTTGAAAATTTAGTTTTTTCTGCCATACATCACACTTTTAACAAATATATGCCAAACAGTATCAACAATATACCGATCAATGTTGCCCCGAAAGTCATGTTTGGTGGTTGAACTTCTGAAGAATCTGGAAAAATTACAACTAGAAAAAATCCTAAAAGGATACATCCAGCACCGATGATTTTGGTTAGTATCATACATCCCTAAATATTAATTGTTCTTTGTGGTTAATTAAATTTTATTTTATTCTTTATGCTCGTAGAGTTGATATTTCCGTATTTTTTTAACCGAAAAACCTTTACTTTTAACATCCTCTTTTTAAGTTCTTGTTCCAGTTCTTTCTCGTCCCAACCTTGGTCATGACCTAGAATGATTATATCTGGTTTTATTTCTTCAACTATACTCAATCTATCCGAACCTTCATTACCTAGAATTGCCTTATCCACAGGTTTTAATGACTCTACTATGTATTTTCTTTGTTCTTCTGGTGTTAGTGGTTTCCTTCCTTTATCCTTCAAGACGGTTGAATCTCTTGCTAAAACGACTATCAACTCTGCGTTTTTTGATATTTTCTTGCATCTTTCTAAGAATTTAACGTGACCTGCATGTATTATATCAAAAACTCCGAAAGTAGCAATTTTCATACATTTTCAGTAAATCTTTAAAGAATAAAGTAATTAAACTTTTATTCCAAGGCGTTAAATTAATAATAGATAGTATGGTCTTCGCAAGAACAAAAATAATGATTCATGATTGGTGTTTTGAAGAAGCACCGACTGAACTTTTCCTAAATTATACAGGTCCAAACCCCCAAATCGCACTAAAACACTACATGGAAAGTTTAAAAACAATTTTTAAGGTTAGGGATTCTGAGATCCAAGAGAAGAACTTCAACTGGGATAGGGCTGGTAAAGAAGAGAAGTTTGACCTAGAGTTTGAAGTAAGGAAGGATATGGACAAGAACACATACTTGTTCATACAAGGAGGACTTGAAGGAACGATAACACCAAGTGAACAGTTTGGAAAAGAAGGACATCTAAGAGTAAGAATTACTGGTGCTGTTAGGACAGAATATCCTCAAGACACTTTCTGGCAGAAGAGTTTAATCTATGAGTTTTTCCGTGTTATGTACCATAAGTTGATATACGTCAGTCTTTGGGAAAAATACATGGCTGAATGTAGGGAAATGACGCGTTATTTCGTAGAAGAAATGAAGGCATATCTAAACCTGTTGCAAAAAGGCGGTATGTGATTTTATTGTTTAGAAAACGCTAATAGAACCCTTTAATAATTTCTCAGTTAAGGCATCAAAACCTTCTTTTGATAGACTTTCACTCACGATTTGTTCGACTTCATTCTTTCTGAAATTTCCGTCTGGTATGTACTTTATACCGATGAAGGGGTTGTTTATCGGTTTGCCTATTTCTGACAACAATTGAACTTGTACTTCTTGTACGTTGAAAATATTGCTTATCTTGTTAGCTATCTCTTGCGCTTTTAAGTTGTAAATCTTACCGACATGAGAAATCGGGTTCTTTCCTGCTACAGCCTCTAAAGACATAGTACGACATGGTGTGATTAGGCCATTGGCTCTATTACCTCTCCCAACCTGACCGGCATCTCCACACTCACAAGAAGTCCCTGTTACAGTAAGATAAACACAATTTTTACTATCTGCAGCATTGACATTTATTTTTAACTTTTTATCAGTCTTGATGTTTTTTTCTATTAATTCTTTTGTCTTCTCTTTCTGATTATAGTATTCTTCCAAGCTAGGGACGAATTGACTGACAAAAGCTATCGCAACAGTTAAATTAAGCTGATCATCATTCCTTGATCCCATGACTTTAATATCCTCACCAATAAACGGAAACTTTTTCTTCGTTTTCTCAGAATTCAACAATTGTTCTATTCTGTAGACAGTATTTTCCAACTCAGACATAGGTGCAAAACCGACACCAAAGGATGTATCGTTCGCAAGAGGCATTTCACCCCCCTTAAACCTTTCAAAAAGACCGACTAAATCAGCGGAACCAGGGTGAATTTTTACTATTATCCCTGGGTTTAGCACATCAGCAAACCTGAGTGACCTATCAAGATACTTATCCACTTCTTCGTAGATTACTTTTTTTATGTCATCTATGTTTTGAATGACTGTTGCTTGTCCTGAAACGATAACATCAGGTGATTCTATGATACTCCCACCACCAAAAACAGGGTTTGAAGAACCAGAAGATATTAATCCTTTATCTAGGTTATGATGGCAAATAAACCCCTTTTTATCTATGTAATATTGTGACAAAACTCTAGAAGAAGCTTCACATATCGCATCTATCAAAGAATCAGGATGCCCAATACCCTTTCTTTCCACTATCTCTATTTTTTGTTTACAAACAGGTTTTTGATTTAATTCTTCGATAAAAAGTTGCATGGATATACTTTGATGGTTCATTTATATAAAACTATTTATAATTAATGTGAATAAATATAACTGACAGTTATGATAACTGGAAAATTGATTAAAAAGATGAGAGAAGAAGCAGGGTTAACTCAAGAAAAATTAGCAAAAGCTACAGGCATAACTCAAGCCCATGTTGCAAAGATCGAGAATGAAAAAGTTAACCCCACCCTATCAACAATCAACAGTATCCTATCAGTCTTACAAACGAATAAAAAAATAAAATGTAAGGATTTCTTGACTAAGAAGATAATTTCTGTTAAACCTGAGGATTCAGTCAATTATACAGTAATGTTGATGAAAAAAAACGACATTTCCCAGATTCCGATAATAGATAAAGAAAGATGCGTAGGTAGTATAAGTGATAAAACTATTCTAAGAAACTTAGACAGAGTTTCAGGCTCGACTGAAGTCAGAGAAATCATGGATGAACCATTCCCTATGATAAGTTCTAACGATAACATAGATATTTTAAAAACACTACTGGAATACCATCAAGCAGTTCTTATCCTAGAAGGAGGAAAAGTTGTAGGTATAGTTACAAAACATGACTTGTTGAAATTGCTGAAGTAATCTAAAGCATTTCTTTTATCTTTTCTGAGACAAAATCAACGACTTCTTTCGATATCGGAATCGTTAACGATTTTCTGTATCTCTTCTGTTTGTCCAACATGTAAAACCCTCTGGATAAAGAGATGAATTCATTCTCCCCTTCAGGTGTTACGGCTTTCTTCCTTGCTATTTCTATGAAATTACTTTTTCCGAACATTATCTCAGTACATTTAATAGTCTCGAATTCAACCATTTACTTACCTCCGCTGTTTATATTAAACTGGATTACAAATAATTATTAGTATAAGTTCAAAAATATTACTAAGAGGTAAAACAATGGATATATTTGGAAAGGTAAAAGGTGTTTTTAGTAGAAAGAAAAACGATCTAACTGTTCCTAAAGAAGATATTGGTCCTGATTTAGAAGCATTACCCATGACTAGGCCAGAAATAGATCCATTACGTTCAAGAGAACCTACGCCACCGAGAGAACAATTTGGTCCGATGGAATCTATATCTAGATTACCAGAAGAAAATAAGGTTGATATAAGTAACGTTAGAGCAAAATTGGATCTTTTATTGACTGAAATGGATAGTTTAAAGACACAGAATCAAATGATCAGTGAAAGATTGAAAGCAATAGAGAAAATATTAGCTGACATGAGAGGCATAAGATACTACTAGAATGAATAGAGTAATGAGTAAAATTTGAATTAATCCTGAAAAATCAAACTCTGATAATACTATTGGGAACCCTGCTGTTAAATCAATAGTTAATCCACGATAAACAGTTTGATCTGCATTGGATATGTTAAAAGTCACCTTACCATCACTAATCGGACCTAAAATAGTTATCTTTGCAAATGTATCGCCAGTTTCATTCCATTCTAATGTTTTAATTCTATGAGATTGTATTGAGACACTTACCAGATGTGGGACATCATGACCTTGCATTTTAGCATATTTCGTATAATTAGTTATGTTGTAACTATCAGCCATCGATCCTGTGTTTTTAACATAAATGTTAACCAATTCTGTTTTACCTATAGTGAATAAACTTGGTGCTCCGACCCAAGCATCAAAATCCCCAGCCTTTACAATATTGTTAATTATAAAAAAAGATAAAAAAATTATCAAATCACAAATGATTCTATTTTTCGATCGCATCTACTCACAGTAATTATTTTATAAAAATTAAACCTAATCATTTTATGTTCTCAATCTTTCTCTAACTTTCTCCAATATTTTTACTCTCTCTTGTCCTCTTCTTCTTCTAATGAATATTATTATTAATATTATCAATATTATGAACAAAATAACTATTCCAGGCCAGAAGATAAGCCCTATTAGTATGAATTTCCTTATTCTCTCCAGAGGATCGCATATCTTCTCATAATTTTTTTCTTCCAAGTATTCCCCTGCCAACTGGAATTGTTCATTCGATTTATAGAATGGTGGTATCAAGAACTTAGATGTGTTTGTTGTTCCAATCTCTAATTCAAGTGTAATGTCGACCTTATTAACAACCTTCTTTTCTATCGGTAAAGCATACTCAAACCAGTTTACTGCTCCTTCATAGTTCCTGTTCTCGTATTCATTCATTCCTTTTTCAAATGACGACTCTGCATCTTGGTAGAATGTCTTTATGACCGTTATATCCATACAATTTCCAATGAGCAATGATTTTTTTGCTTCTGCTCTCACGCCTTCTAATTCCTTCAACAAAAAATCAGCAATTTCTTTTGGGTCTCTACCGATTATCAGAGTCAAGATAACGGTGTTACTTTCGATATCATCTGTTGCCTTAATTTTCAATTTGTAGATTCCTGGGGTTGCATTATTCGGGACATTCATAACCACGAGATATTCTTCTACTTCACCTATGTCTATATCAGTTGTTGTGGGAAAGACTCTAACCCATTCTGATGGAATACCTTCTATAGAAATCTTTACTGATTTGACAAGTTCTGACCCTATATTCTTGACAGATGCGATGAAACTCGTCTTGTTTCCTGTTATTACAGTTAAAGTATCAACAGACAGGTTCAAACTGATTGCACGTACTTCTGTTTTAGGCGATATAGGTTGTTCTATACCTGTACCTGGACTTGGTGGTGTGATAGGCGGAATACAAGAAACCACTTCAAACATATCGTATCTTTGTGTTAAGGTTGAATTGTAATCTAACGTGACTAAGAACATATAATAATCTGTCTTTGCAGAAGAAGGAACAGTTAGAGTGTATAATTTTTGCACTGATTCGTTGCCTATCTGTATGTTATTGTCTTTCTTCTCGTCGTAGACCGTCATGTTGGAATCTAAAATCTGATAAGTCATGCTGACGTTAACATCTTCAGAAGGTATAATTTTTGTTATGTTAATGCTTGCAGGGATTGTTTTACCTGGACAAACTTTCTTTTCTTGAGTCGTGACGTTGAGGATGAAATATTTCATAGCAACAGTGATGATCAATTTAATTTCTGCTATAGGATTATGAGCATGTGGATCATCAGAATATATGTATACAGTCCCGTTATCATAGACGCCTTCTGGTGTGAGTGGAGGAATGGTTATATTTACATCAATATAGTTTACACCACCAGGAACTAGATAAGTATTATTTTGAGATAAAGAAACCCAATCCCCTGGAATACCTTTAGTCTTGTTGAGAGTAACATTTGTACCATTACATGCATGGTATAAATACAATAGTATTTCTGATGGATAAATTTCTGTCTTGCTTGGTGATACCGTTTTTGTAATATCCCCTGGAAACCTACTAAAAATTCCGATACCTTTCTTAACTTCGAAATTACAAATACTGTAATTGAACTTCTCATTAAAAGAATAATTACTCATCGCAGTAAAAGTTTCAGATCCAACTATAGAGTAATCCACATCTTTATTCTGAAGTCTGTATATCGTGTTGTAGTATTTGGTTTCTCCTTCTGATACATTTACACCATCCCAAGTTTCATTGTGAATTTCATTTTTTCTATTCGAGATTCTTGTGAAAAGGTTACCACTAGTATTCATATTACCAATATTATTAACTAATTTGCTAGTCACGTTCATAACATTTCCAACGCAATACCCAGTAGTAAAAAATTCACAACTACTATCGTTCATTAGAATGAAAACACTCACATCAAGATGTGAAATATGTAAATTTATTTTTTCTGGCACTTCATCTGTAGCTTTGCTAGTTTTTTCTATCGATTGTAAAGAGTAAACCAAGAATGCAAAGAACAGTAAAATCAGTAATTTGTAATTCACTCAACCACTATTCTATATTTGTTTTGTACACCTTATTTTTGTTTGTATTTATTGTAATTGAGTCAAGAATTCATTATTTTCTCTTATAAAAAATTGAAAAAAATAAAACTAGAACGAGTATCATTAATAATGCATTCATATACATCGGAAATACTGCTTTTGCCATGCTTCCTATCGTTAATTCTACATAAACGCCTACTTGAGTTGCAGTAGTCAACATTCCACCCTTAGTTGATTTTTCTGTAAACAATATCTCACCGTTATACTTGGGTTGAGAAAGTTCTCTTGGGATTTTAAAACTGATTTTAACGTATTGATATGGACTAGCTAAATCAGAGTGCATCCCTGGACCAGCTGGCAAGTCGAACTCTGTCTTTTCCAGTGTGATAAATTGTGATACAGATCCTGTTACAGTTGCTGTTACATGAACTGGGTTTACATCTGGATTGAGTACCTGAATATTTCTCATTAATTCTGTTTCCTTTCCTTTTTCTATGTTTATTTTTAAGTCAGTAGGGCTAATACCTACGGAATAAACTGTTGACACTAACAAAATCTCCACCAAAACCAAACACATTAAAATTCTATCCAGATGGTGTCGGATCATTACCAGCCTCAACCGCCTTTGCAACTACATTTCCGGAATAATCTCCACCAGGTACATTAGGTACCTGTGTTATCTCCCAATAACTATAAACATTTGTATCCCTTGAAATGTTACCCCAATTAGCAAAATCTCCATTTGTTGAATCATCGGGTAATGTATTATTTAAAGTATGTACATAAGGAAATGGCCATTCAGTCTCATTAGCTGCATTAGAATAAGTTATATTATGACTATCAATAGTATCTGGGATGCCTGAGCTAGTTAAATCACTACCGTTTATGTACAAGTCAACTGGCACGTTGGTTGCTTTTCCAATAGTTATGTTAGTCGGCCAACCTTGATTGTTAGTTGCATTCGCATGATAACCTGGGACAACAAAACCAAAATTGATAGGAGTTAAAGTCCATTTTATATCTATACGTGTTTTAATCTTTGCTGTAGTGTTGTTTGGACCATACCAAGTGCTTTCATTATATCCCCCCATAGCTTCTGAGCTAGTAGCATGGAGCCAAATATCACCATTATAAGTGCTATTGTACTGGCCGCCTGGCACATCAAGAAAGAAATTAACATAAATATAACCATTAGATGCTAAACCTGTTTTACCTCCATTTTCACATGACAAATATAGGGGAGTGTATGCTAAACCTGTTTTATCTATATAATCGATCGTAACCCCATCAGTGTGACAGCTATAACTAACTTTTATTTCATTAACAGGAATAGAGTTTTCCATTCCATCTGTCATATTAGTAGCGTTGATAGAGACGTTCCACCTAACGTTTGTACTTCCACCAATTGAAACATTAAGATATGTTTGATTATTCTGTTTTTTATTATCATCGGTTCCAGGGGCAATACCAGAGTCCTCTAAAGTAAAATTAACAGGAAAATAATCGACTATTATTTTATCTAAATTTCCCCCTACCGTTATGTTGACCGTTGTATTTTGACTACCACCACTCTGACCAGTTACACTTTTTATCGAATAAAACGACATAAAACCTATGAAAATTATGATAAAAATAAACATTAAATAAAATAATAGAAATTTATCTTCAATTGAAGTCATCATCGTACCTTTAATCAATTCGTTTTTCTACAGTATGAATTTTTTATTTTAAGCTGTTTTTGTTTGAACAATGAGTTTAGGGGTTTTTATGAAAGTCACTATTAACAAAAGTAAAATAGGTATTCCTGCAAACCCTGCTAAGTATTCATAATTCATCCTTATCCAGCTCTCATAGAATAAGTATGTCGATATTGGTGCTAGTATTATACCTAGTATTAAAAGAACCTTTGAACCCCTGAATGAAGCTATAGAAGATATGAATAAAAATAAGTTTACTGCTAAAACCAACCATAATGATAGGTTGTAATCGTATATTTTTGGTTCAAATATCTCTGTGTAATAT
>JAPLUX010000162.1 GCA_026397455.1 Candidatus Aenigmatarchaeota archaeon
AAGAATTTAATCGAAGTCAACACAGAAAAGGAAGAACCGTTGACTTATGATAAATGGAGTAAGTTGACGAAGATAAGAGGTCTGGTTTCAGAATGATCTCTGCATTCCTTTCCAAACTCCTAACGACAAGGCAAGCTTCTTTCACTGAGGAAGGTATAGAGATTTTTGACTTGAACTTCAACATGCAACCCTTGTTAAGCCTGGTTAGATTCCAGAATGAGACGAACGATGGAGAAAAGATGGGGAAACTTGGCTATTTCATCTCAGAATCGATAATCACACACTTCAAGAAAAGGTTTGCGATAGAAGAGAAGAAGATGACAAACTTGTGGACAAACATATTCGACATCAGTGGTTTTGGTAAAGTTGAGGTCGTGGATGTAACGAAAGAAAGGACCATACTGAAATTAGATAAGAGTAATTTTGCTAAACTTTATATGGAAAATTATGGAATCCAGAAACAACCAGTCTGTCATCTGCTCGGAGGAATATTCAAGAACTTTGTCGAAAAGACGAATGGAAGTAAAGTCGATGTAAAAGAAACGAGTTGTATAGCGATGGGAAACAGGGTTTGCACTTTTGAATTGAAGACTATAAAATAATAGTTAAAAAATGATGATTTAAAGGATATTTAAAATTAGAAAAGAATTTAGAACTGGTTGATAAATATGGACAACGGAGGTTATTTTTCAGAACATTCAGAAGAGTTGAGCAGAAAATATCCCGGTAAATACGTAGCGATAGTAAATAACAAATTAGTTGCTGTTAACCAGAGTGAGGTCGAAGCATTTAAAAAAGCAAAAAAGAAATATCCAAATAAATTAGTTTCTCTCTCTTATATACCAAGGAGAGATGAGTTAGTGACTTTATTATGAGATTTCCTTATCTTGAATTTGAAGGCAAATACCTACCAATGGTTCCTATAAAGGTAAAGAATGGGTTGAGTTTCAAGCTTTTGTTGACAGCGGTGCAGGATACTCTATCTTCAAAGCGAGTGTAGCAGAAATACTCGGAATTGATATAGAAAAAGGTAAAAAGGAATTTGTCAAAATTGGTGACGGCTCTTTTATAGAAGTTTTTACTTTCATACTTTCTGTTTCAATAGCAGAAAGTGAATTTGAAACTAAGATAGGGTTTTCTCGTGGATTGGGAGTAGGATTTCATATCATTGGCCGTCAAGATATTTTTAATCAGTTCAAAATTTGTTTTGATGAGAAAGAAAAAACTGTCGATTTTGAACCAAAATAGATAATCTGCACTTTTGAATTGAAGACTATGAAGTAACTTTTATACCCCTAGGAGTTATCTCGAAAGGATGAATGTTCAAGTCATGATCTGTTCTTCTCATCTTCTTGACGTAAAGGGTTCTTGGTGTACCCATACCGACATTTACTCCACAATTCAAGACGACGACACCATCGACCATGAATTCCTCGATACCGAACCTGCTTATAGCCTTTGAGCCTTCTTCTATTTCTGATATGGCTAATGTTGTCACGCCCAATTTCTTAATTTCACTGAATAAACGACTCAACTGATACCTTATATCCTTCTTTTTCTCCGCATACTCACATATCATCGTGATGGAATCTATGGCAAGTCTCTTTGCGTTGATTGCCTTGACGTTCTTGATTATTACGTTCACGATGTCTTTCATGTTCTGTGGTTCAACTTTTACTATCCTGCATTGCCCCATTTGTTCTGCCCTGCCGAAGTCTCGGCCAAAGAAAATAACATCCTTCTTTATTTCATCTACTGTCTCTTGTAAAGTGACATAAACACCATTCTCACCCGTGCATAGAGCATTCCATATGTATTGTGTGCAGAACAGTGTCTTTCCGGTTCCTGCTTCACCCGAGACTAGAACGATGGAATTCGGTATAAGTCCACCGCCAATCAGTTCATCAAAGCCTGGAATACCTGATGGGACCCTGTAATCGATTTTTTTGATAGGAGGTTGCATGGGTTGTTGAGTTAAAGGTTGTGATTGGAACGTTTGTGGTGGTTGAACGGATTGTGGCTGTGTAACTGGTTGTTCATCCAAAGGTTTTAAATCTGGTTGAGAAAAGAAATTAGTATTCTCGACTAAAGGTTTTTGTCCGAGTTGAGAGAATAAGCTTTTCATCGATGATAAATCTAATTTTTCTTTATCAATATTCATCATATTTTCTCCCATCGATGTGCTCAAAACCTCAGAACCTTCAGGTATCGTTCCTGTGAAGAGGGCTGTGACGTTCGTTTCCTTCAACCTGTCTATCATCTGCATCAACGCAATCTTCCTCAGGTATTCATCCTTTATGAAAAGCTCGACTAAGGATAATGAGTCGACGACTAGTCTCTTTGCTCCAAACTCCCTTATAGCTGTCTCTATCCTTGACGTGAGTTCGTACATGTAGAGTTTAACGATTTTTGAGACCTCTTCTCCTTCGATAATTTTCATCGGGATGTCTGGTTTTATTGACATAAACCTTATCAGTGAGTTCCTCTCGTATTCTTCAAGGTTCCATTCGAACATCGCTTTAATATCGTCCTTTATATCCTGTTCCCTCTCTTCTGTCGTGACGTAAATGCCCCTTTCACCCGCCATTGCCCCGGCACGGAGGAATGAAGCACAGAATGATGTTTTTCCTGTTCCAGTTCTTCCTGTTAGGAAATTGGCACTGCCCCTGACTAGACCGCCTTCAATCTTTGGGTCCAGTCCAATAATACCAGTGTTAACTCTGTCAGTCATAATTAATTTTTGTTAAACTCTATATATAAAATTAAGACAGTGAGGTTATGGAAAAAAACTATGATGAAAGTTTTACATCAAAAGAAATAGAGTTGATAGATAG
>JAPLUX010000185.1 GCA_026397455.1 Candidatus Aenigmatarchaeota archaeon
TAGGTTTCAAACCCAATTCTAATAAAGGAATCCAGTTGGTGATCTTTCCAGCTTCGAATGGTTTTCCATTCCCCAACATTGCTGTAATATGTGGCACTTTCACTTCAGGGAATGAACAGTTAGTAACCCTCCATCCAGCCACTTTATCCCCTAATATTCCGAACGCATCTATATTCAGAGAATAAGGGGTTCCACAAAGGTCCTTTATTTCGTCAGAAGCTGGACCAGGCGTAACTGTCATGTGATGGTTACATTGTTCGTTGCCGTGTGTAGTATTAATATTAGATATAGCGAAACCAGAAAGTTCAGGTTTTTCTTTCTTAATTTTTTCGCATAAATTTTTAAGGGAGTTTATGTCCGAATCATTTAGCACTACACCGGTATACCAAATTTTATCTTCAGGCATATCATACTCCAATAAGTTAAAAAGTTGATTAAACATTAAAATAAATTAAAAAACCAATTAGGTGTATATTAACAAAATGATTAAAACGGCTTTAGGACTAATTTTAGAGAAATTGGGGGAGTTTCTCCAAATACAGGATGAATGTGAAGATCTAAGAAAACAGATAATGGAGTTACGAAAAGAAAACACTAGTGCGACTAGGGTCAGAGAAGCGGCTGCCTTAGAAACAGAATCGTTAATACATAATCGTTGGTGTGTGTCATGTCAAAGCGAGTGGGAAGACTTGTTACAAAAACTAGCTGATAAAATCAGGTCTATTCCTCTGAAGGATTTATGAGCACATCTTACGCCAGAAAGACTAAACATCAACTAACAGCGGATGAACGAAAATATTTATCCGGATTAGGAAACAATATATTATTAGCTGCCCGAACACTCGGTGTTGGCACTGAAACATACGAAGCTTTGGTTAGCCCAACAGGGGGCGTATCGTTACAAACAATAGAAAGAATTCGTAAGAAAATAGCCGAACTTATTCAGTTACGATCTTAGTAAGATTCTTTTTTCGTTTTAAATGTATTCCAATTTGATCTGGATTATTTTGCATATATTCATAACATGATTTAAAATATCCCATTATTGGTCTAGAGTAATCTTTTTCTATGAGCATCTCGAATATGGTCTTACCGTTTTGTTCAGACCATAACCATTCTTCAGTGATTGGAATGTTGTTTTCTTTCTGAGACCACACGTTCCCATGGGGAAACATAACTAAAACAAAGTCCTGTTTAACGAATTTCGGTTCCGGGTTAGCTTCGAATTTTTCTCTTCTTTTTATTGAAAGATAACACCCGGGAGGAAGAGTAATTCCTGACGGGGTTATATTAACCCAGCGTTTTACGCTTATCCATTTCACTTCCGGGGTTTTAATGCCCATTGCTTTTCTGCATGAAATAGAGCAACCATAAAGTGCAGAAGGCGATAAATCAACATCCCAAGGGAAAAAAATTTTCGGAGTCTTGTCAGAATTATATAGGTGCGGATTAGTTAGGATTTTCAGTCTGGCAATTCGCTCTATTTGTTCAGAATTTAGCATTAATATGTCTCCAAAACACTTTACCGTTCACTAAAATGTTCACCGTATGCCAAGTGTAGAATATTAAATGGATATATACTGTATCAAAACTGAAGATGGTCTTTTGTTACATCCTTCTATTCAAGCTACTGTTTTAGCTAAATACTCTCGGTCCCCAGATTCTGCTCGAAACACTTATTTGGGTTTAAGTGAAGAGGAAGCCGATAAATTTCATTCAAAATGGACTATAAGTTACGGTCATTCAAGTGTAGCTGAATTAGCGGTTATCCCACTATGTTTTGAAGGGATAAGTATGATCGCATCTAAATTTATTGAAAAATATCAAAGAGCGGGTTATTCTGAGAAAAGCACTAGATACCAAAAATTCAGTAGAGATTCTTTTATAAACCCAACAGGCAACACAACACTAAGTAATTTCATAAACCGGTATTACGATGCATATGAAGAATTATATCCTCTTGCCCTGGAAAATGCTTCCAAAATAATGGGAGGAGCATCGAAAGATCTATCTAAAGTAAAAGCTAGAGCTTTTGATAGTATTAGATATTTACTACCAGCAGGAACCGGAACGAATCTGGCTGCTGTAATGAATTTGAGAGATATACGATATCTTATATCAGAAGCCAAGGGGCACAGTAATCCTGAAATTAGGAAAATTGGTGAATCGGTTCAGAAGGCTGCTTCCGATATATGTCCCTCGTTAATAGGAGAGGTGTTGGAGGATAACTGGGAACCAAAGTTAGTATACTTAAAATCGAGTAAAAACACGGGGTCCGGGGTAAGGCTTCTTAACCATAATCCAGACAATAATTTGCAATTTCGGAAATTCCTCTGGGACAATTATTCGATATCATACGATCAGCTTGATGAATTAATGAAAACCAGAGGCAATAGAAGAGTACCTCAAGCTTTTAGAATGATTGATGTTGTTCTTGAGATAACTATGGATTACGGAGCATATAGAGATTTACAAAGGCACAGACGGTGTGAACAATTTTCAGAAATTCTGACTCCTTATTA
>JAPLUX010000147.1 GCA_026397455.1 Candidatus Aenigmatarchaeota archaeon
ACAGTACCGGAAAGCGTAAACATTGGAAAAGAAAAACTCCTGAAGAACTATCTGAAATTGGGAAAAAGATAAGTGAATCAAACATAAGAGCAAAAGAGTTTACTCCCATTGAAACCCGAAAAAGAATGAGTGACTCTGCCATAACAAGGCACCTTGTTATGTCCGAGGAAGATAAGAAAAAGTTGAATACCAAACAATCTTCTGCTTGGGACAGGAAATCAAAAGAATCCTTACTTAAGCTCAGTCTGGTTAAAAGTGACTCTGCTAAAAGACAACATTCAACAATGTCTGAGGAGGCAAAGTTAGAAAGAAGTAGGAAAATAAGTGAATCAATAAAGAAAGTACACGCAAACAGAACCGAAGCCGAACGTAATACAATAAATAGTAAAATTAGTAAATCAAAAAAGATCAGCAAGTGAAGACCCAGAAGAAATTGGGTATTGAAAAATACTTCAACCTTCGTAAGCTTTGTTTTGCTCAGTTTGAAGGTGGAACAGCAATGGAAATGTTTTTCGAGAAAAAAGCCGGTGCGGCAGAAGCGCCAGATGAAGACGAGGATTAAACTAAAAACCCCACTGGGGAAAAATCAAACGAGAAGAGAGGGAAGAACAAATGAACAACGAAAAACAAATTATTTATCTTGACAAAAAAGTATGCAAAATTTGTACTCACTTGATGGGAGAGCTAGGAACTAAGACAAAGTCTTGTACCGCAAAAAAGGGAAATGCAAAATGCCCAGCTCAATGGTATCAGATTGAAGTAGGGGTGGATACAGAAGCTGCAATTGAAAATTTTTACCTTGCAGTACAGTCAGGTGATCCCGCATTGATTGTAGCTGCTATTCAGGAATCACAAGCTAATCCTAAAGTGAGTGGTGCAATTATAGCAGACCTTCAAGAGCGTTTATTTGAAACCTCAGAAAATGATATGCTAAGTGAAGGTGATCTTGAAGAAGCTGATTTTTCTCAATTTGAAGTACCTTCTGAAGAAGAATTGGCAGAGGATTTAGAGGATGAAGATGAGGACGAAGACGTAGAAGCCTAAACCAAGCGTTCTTCCCTTGTTTAAAGGAAACCCCTGTGACTGCTGTTGTTGCAGGGGTTTCTTACTATACTGTTAATACTATTGGAGGGACTAATGGAAACAGAAAGAGTAGCTGAGATTTTTATAGACGGTCAGTGGCAACCTACGGAATTAGAGCACTTACTTAAAGGTGATACCTTCAGGTTGACTGATCCGGAAGGACCTGTTGCTATGCCAAATGGACAGACAATATTTGTCTGTGCAGGAAACGCACACTTCAATCAACTTCATCAGCAATGGGTTGTTTCAGTAGAGGATGAATCCGTTATCGAAGGAGAAACCGATGGCAATGGAATGGGTATTTTTTAGCGATACGCATCTGGGGAAACTCAAAAAACTTTTCCCAGAAAATCATCATGCTCTTGCTATGAAGGAGTTTAGAAAGCCTCTGGATTACGCAGTGAAGAATGGTATAAAGACAGTGATACATGGTGGAGATATTTTTGATGCACCACATATAGAACATAAATACAGTAGGGCACTAATCAAATTGTTTTTAGAATATAAAGAACTGGACATATACTTAATCATGGGAAACCATGACTTCGAGGATAACGAAAACAATAGTCTCCATTTAATTATTCTCTGTTCTGAATTGGGAATACTTCCTAATGTAACAGTAATACAGGAGCTGTCTAAAATTAAACTTGAAGGAATATATTTTAGGTTTATGCCTTTTCCACATACTAAATTCTCAAATAAGAAAGTAGTCAATATAGCACATACAGAAGTAGTGGGAGTATCAAGAGATAACAATATGGTTATCCGAAGTGGAATTGAGATTACAAATACTGATTCTGCTAATTTTATTGGTCACATACACCTTCAACAAAAAGTGAACAATAACACTTGGTTTGTAGGTGGATTGACCCAGACAAACTTTGGTGAACAAGGAGCTAAAGGTTGGTATCACGTTGAAACAAAGACAGTGAAGGAACGTATTAAGCATAGTGTAAAATTTATTAAGAACAGTTGCGCCTTTCAACTAATTAATTTAAAAATAAATGTCAGTGATGACTTTGCATTGATAGAAAAAGATCCAATGAAGTTGTATAAGTTGAGCCTT
>JAPLUX010000004.1 GCA_026397455.1 Candidatus Aenigmatarchaeota archaeon
TTACATGTTCCGGTAGCACCTGAAACCAAGTTTATAGAATTTCTAACAAACCCTCCACTGATGAGTTTATCTAAACCAGGGATTCCAGAACTGACTCTTTCGACCATAATATGAATTTATTCTAATATTATATTAAATTATGCAGTTGTCTGAATTGAAGAATTGTTACGAGAGAAAAAAACCTGAGATAAAGAAGAGGTTAGAAGATTTCAAGAAAGTTTGGGAAAGGCCTGATGAAGATGTTTTTGTTGAATTGTGTTTCTGTTTGTTGACGCCACAATCAAAGGCAAGGGCGGCTAATAGAGCGATAAAAAGTTTGTTGGAAAAGAAAATACTTTTCTCTGGAAATAAAGAACATATATTGAAAGAATTGACAAACGCAGGGGTTAGGTTTCCTGAGAATAAGGCAAAGTACATCGTAGAAGCAAAAGAATTTTTCAGTAAAAACGAAAAAATCGACATAAAAAGTAAATTAAATAGAGGGACTGCTTATGCAAAAAGAGAATGGTTGGTTGAAAACATAAAAGGTTTGGGTTACAAAGAGGCTAGTCATTTTTTAAGGAATATAGGACTTGGTTTTGAACTGGCTATCCTGGATAGACACATAATGAAGAATCTTATGAAATATGGCATCATCGATGAAATACCAGAATGCTTGAGTAAAAAATGTTATTTATTGTTTGAAGAAAAGATGAAAAAATTCTCCAAGCAGATAGATATTCCTTTGGCTGATTTGGATCTGTTTTTCTGGTCAGAAGAAACTGGAGAGATATTCAAATAACTGTAATATTAGCTTTCTTTAGTTCTGTGATGAACAACTCGTATATCGGCAGTGTAATCTTGCTCTTGAATTCTGCTTCTAAGACTGGCATCTCTTCGAAACCTTTAGTGTTGATGATTTTCTTAACCAAAGTCTTTCCATCCATGATTATCTTATCGACTCTGTTTGGTTCGACTTTAAAATACCTAGAAGCTACCAACCCCAATATCTTGTCTATGTTACAAGTGATTATTGCCTTGTATCCTTCTAAAAACTTATTCTGTGTCCTAAAAGCATTCATTTCTCTCTTTATTTTTGTCAGTTCGTTCGCAAGGTTTACATCATTTCCTCTCAGAATCAAACCGTCGCAGTAGTTGAGTATAAACCTCCTCGTATCGAACAGTTCTTCTGTCGTAATACATAAACCTATGGGTTTAATGTCATGCAATGTTAAAGCCATCAAAATCACCGATTAATTATTGTGCTTAATATTATATCAATTTTAACTTTGTCAAAGGAATGGTTCAAAGTTTATGATAAACAGAATTCTTTAAATATATTAAGTGTAAGAACTGATTCACGTGTTTCAAATGATTAGACAACCCATCGTTGCCGTGCTCGGACATGTAGACCACGGTAAAACCAGTCTCTTAGACGCGATTAGAGGTAGCACTGTAAACGCGATGGAACCTGGTCAGATAACTCAACATATTGGCGCATCGTTTATCCCGATAGATGTGATAAAAAGATTCTGCGGGTCATTGTTAGAAAAACTCAAAATAGAAATAAACATCCCTGGTCTTTTATTCATCGATACCCCAGGCCATGAAGCTTTCACAACATTGAGAAGGAGGGGTGGATCTGTCGCTGATCTAGCCATATTAGTCATAGACGTCAATGAAGGTTTTCAACAACAGACAGATGAATCCTTGGATTACTTGAAACGTTTTAAAACACCCTTCCTCGTCGCTGCGACAAAAATCGATTTATCACCCAGATGGTACCCCAACAAGAATGAATGTTTCATGAACAGTTTCAACAAACAGAGTGTGGATGCACAAGAAGAATTAGAAAAGAGAATCTATACCGTCGTCGCACAATTATCTCAACGTGGTTTTGAATCAGAAAGGTTCGACAGGATATCTGATTTCAAGAAACAAGTTGCTATAGTACCGACATCCGCAAGGACAGGTGAAGGCATACCTGAATTGTTGATGATGTTGGCTGGGTTATCACAACATTTCTTGGAAGAAAGACTGAAACTATCCAAAGAATGTAGGGGCACAGTACTGGAAGTGAAAGATGTGACTGGTTTAGGAAAGACTATAGATGCGATTATTTATGATGGGACTGTCAAGTGTGGCGATTATCTGATAATCGGTGGGAGAGAACCGACAGTCACGAAAATTAAAGCATTGCTCAGGCCGAGAGCGTTGAAAGAATTGAGGATTGAGAAAAAATTTGAATCTTTAAAAGAGGTCCATGCTGCGGCTGGGATAAAGATATCTGCACCTGATTTAGAGAACGTTATCTCTGGGAGCCCTATAATATGTATTTCTGATAAATCTAAGGTTGAGGGAGCGAAAAAAAGTGTTCAGAAAGAAGTTGAAGAAGTTGAATTTTCCAGAGAAGGGGAAGGTGTTATAGCAAGGGCTGACACTCTGGGCGGTTTGGAAGCGTTGATAACAATCTTGAAGAATAATGAGATACCGATAAAGAAGGCTGATATCGGGCAGATAACAAAACAAGATATCGTTGAATTGGATTCTGTCAAAGATGAGTTGAAGAAAGTCATCCTTGCTTTCAACGTGGAAGCATTACCGGATGCCGAAATCATGGCGAAAGACCACAAGATTAAGATTTTCAAGAGCAATATCATCTATCATATAATTGAAGATTACAAGAAATGGTGTTCTGAGAAGAAAGAGAGAGAACAACTGGAGAAATTAGAGAGTATTGTTAGGCCATGCAAATTTAGAATATTACGTGGTTTTGTTTTTAGGAAAAGGAAACCGGCTGTATTTGGCGTGGAAATCCTGGCTGGTGTTTTGAGACCAGACGCACCGATACAGAAAGAAGATGGAAAAGATATCGGGAAGATAAAACAAATCGAGAAAGAAGGTAAGATCATCAAAGAAGCCAAGACTGGAGACAAAGTTGCTGTATCGATGGAAGAGCCTACTATCGGCAGACAGATAAATGAAGGTGACATCTTAAAATCTGTGATTACACCTGCCAGTCTCACGGGTTTGAAAGAAGTTTGGAACAAGTTGCATGATGATGAGAAACAATTGTTGAAAGAGTGGGGGTTAGTTTAATTCTTAAGTTTAACTGATAAAAAACACAATATGGATTCAACAAAGTTAGAGGTTATAAAAGAAACATTAGCTGAAAACCCTTTTTTATCTACTCATTCATTAGAGCAACGTCTTCCCTGGAGTAATGTTACAATTTTTAGGTATATTAATGAATTAGCCAAAAATGGGGATAAAAATGCACAAAAATGGAAAGAAATAGGAAGATTAAAAAATTCGAGAGTATTTGGACGTGCTCTTAAATTATATCTTCATGTTAGAGAAGATGGAATGAGAATAGAAGATGTTGAGAAGATGGACGTTTATTCTGATATATTACCTGTTTTGAAAGATGGACGTTATATTGGAAGAAAAGGTATTTCTCTATGCAGAGTACAAGAAATGACAATTCAGTTAATGAGGATTTTTGAAAAATTAGGTTATCCCAGTAATGAACAGATAGATTATGCGATTAAAGCTTATGGAAAAAATTTATAATATTATATTGTTCAATTTTCCTATATAAGTTCCATCTAACTTATTGACTCCATTTTTCTTTTATTTTTTCGAATTCTGTAGATTCAGCAGGTTTTTTCATGTAATTAAGATACCATAATACGATTCCAACCAAAACAAAAATTAAGATAATAGGAATTACGTACCATGTCTTCATTCCTTTTGTTTCTTCTTCTGGTATTGTGATAGTTGTTGATGATACATTTGTTGATGTTATTGAAGTTGTTGTTGTGGCATTTGTAATTGTTGTGGTTGTTTCTGGAATAGTTGTGGTCGTTGTTCCTTGATTGTTATTGTTGTTACCGTCACCCTGTGTAGTTGTTGTCGCTGATGCAGTCGCAACAGTAAAAGTTTTTGAAGCTAGAGTTGAATTCCCAGTAGAATTACAAGATACTTCGTAAACTCCTAGATTCAAGTTAGAAGATATAGTTATATTAGTTTGGACACCAGTTCCATTAGGTGGCATTGATTGAATTGTTCCTGTATAATTGCTCCAAAGATAAGTTTCGGAACTAAGATTACCCGACCAACCAGTTATGTTAATTACTTCTGGTTGGATAAATACTGTTCCATTCACTTCAATGTAATTTATTGAATTGATTATTGTGGTTGTGGTGGTTGATGTTGAAGTTGTTGTTGTGGTTGATGTACCTGAAGAAACTGAAAAAGTTGTCTGAGCTGATTCAGCAGAAGTATTTGCAGTGATAGTCCAAGTTCCTTCTATAAAACCTTGCACTATATCTGGACTGGGTATTATGAAGAAATCAGTTGAAAAATTACCATCACCATCAGGATATATTTGATCCATCCCTGACATACCATTTTTTGGGTTCCATACTTTAATAGCCACTTCTTGGTATTTTGATTGAAAAAATTCACTACCATTTATCCGAACTGTTTCTCTAAAATTGTAAGTTCCTTTGTCGGTTCGAATAGATGTTGCAGAAACATTGGCAAGAAAATAAATACTAAATAAGAATAAAGTCTTTGTAAAATTCATAAACTTATTCATTTTATCCCCTTTAACTGACAGGAATAGTAGCACTTAAAGAAGTGGCAATTGGAAACCCATCTCTTTCTGAAAGAACAAAAATCTGAGCTTTATAATAACCAAACCCGCCTATTTTTCCAGCGGTATATGGACCTGCATTCTGGTTTTCTTCATAACCAGGAAGAATATTTCCCTGAC
>JAPLUX010000116.1 GCA_026397455.1 Candidatus Aenigmatarchaeota archaeon
AAACAGATGAATTGGACAAAAAAATCAATGTATTGGTAAAAATTCAGGAAACACTTGTAAGCGGTCAAGAGAAACAAAACCAAATAATACAAAATACAGTTGAACTAATCCAAAAAAATAAATCGTTACCTTCATCTGCAACACATGAAGATTTATACATAGATGTGGTCTAAAAAAATAATCATCCTTAAAGTTTAAACACCCAGGCGAAAAAGCAGAAACAGGACACGTGTAACTGGAAATATGCTGGGTGTAGGCCGTAAGATATATCTGTGACATGGCCCCAAAGGTCGTCTTTAAGACGAGTTCCAAAGAAACGTCCTTGATGGTGAAAGAAGAAACGGGAAGAGGATTAGGCCTCCCCTTCCTTTTTTCTTTCTTAACTAAAAGATGGGAGGGGAAAATAAACGAAAGCAGCATTATACGTACGTGTTTCTACTCAGGAACAAAACCCAGATATGCAGAGGAAGGCATTGCTTGAGAAAGTAGAAAGAGAAGGATGGGACTATGAACTCTTCATGGAGAAGGAATCCTCACGGAAGACAAGACCTATTAAATACGACCTTTATCAACGGCTTCTCAGGAAAGAGTTCGATGCTGTGGTCGTGTGGAAAATAGACCGGTGGGCACGGAGCACCCAGGAACTGAGTAGAGAGGTTACAACGCTGTTCAATAAAGGGGTAAAGTTCATCTCATTGACCGATAACATCGACTTATCCAGTGCCTCTGGCACGCTCCAGTTCAATATTATCTCTGCCTTTGCTCAGTTTGAGAGAGATACCATCTCAGAAAGAACGAAAGAGGGCTTAAAGGGTAAGAAAAATGTGGGTAAACGGGGAAAAGACAAGAAACGACGTAGAAAGTCTGGATATTACCAGAGATGGATTAATAAAAAGTCAGGGGAAGGGATTTGAACACAAGATTACTGGCATGACAATGATTGACGATGGATAATTAAAATTATTTTTTACTTCTTTTTAATAGTTTTATATCTTCTTGTTTAACATTCTTTTTTGTCTCAAAATATTCTATTGTTTTATCGCTTTTTTCTTTTACAATTCTCCTTAAATTAATAGACTCTAAAGCCTGTTGTTGAAGATTTACAATACCAAAGTATCTTTTTTTAGTGGAAAAACTCGTTTTTCCGTTTATCTCGTTCAAACCAAACAAAGCATCGTTTGGATATATACTCTCTATTTGAATATCTTCTTCACTATATTTGTAATATCCATAATCTTCCTTATTTAAAATTCTGGTTGTATTCGCCTTGATATTTTTCTGTTTTTTTAGCCACTCATAAAATTGTTTCCCTCTCTTTGCGGGACAATGAATTCCACCAAAACTATCAAAACCGTGACCATATGCTAACAAATCTTTTGCAGTTAATACACCGACATCATTGATTGCTTTACCATAACTTATATTAACAAAATGAAGAAAATGCTTCTCTTCATATCCCTCTTGACTTAATTTACGCTTTATCGCATCAATGATTGGAGCATTTGAGTTGAGTGTTGTCCCATCAAAATCAGCATAAAATGCATTAATACCTAATTTCCGAAGGTAAAAGTCAATTAACTCTTCAGCAAATGCAGGTGCAACCATCGGAATATATCCAATAATTTTCTTTTTGTTTCTGATTTGAATGTTATCATAACATTTCTGTAAATACTCAATAAAATCTGTAAAATTCTCAAGATTGATTTGTCTTACAACTCTTGGGATTGATGGAATGGCAGTAATATCTGAAAGCGAATATGCTGCATTAATCAATCGTTTAATTTCTTCATCATCAGGAATTTTTGGGATGGTCTCTTTATTTTCATTTTTTGGTTCTTTATTTTTATATTCAACAATAGTAATGGATGTAGTATTATCATCCAATCTTTTTTTGTGTTTCTCGAACGCTTTACTTTTTTTTAGTGTAGTTTTTTTATCTGTATAATAAGTTTTTAGACTATATTCATTAAAACTTATAAAGTGTTCACTTAAATTGGATAAATTGTTTTGAAAATGTGTATCTTTAAAAAAATCGTTTGTTTCTATTGCTTTGACTGGTGTTTTTATAGGTTCTTTTGCAAGTTTCACGGTTGTTGTTCTTAAATCAGAATCATCGGAAGTCTTAACATCGGTTACTTCGACTTCTATACTCATGTTATCAACTTATCCAACATTTCTTTTTTTATACGAAAATTTGATTTGGAAATGTTATGATAAACCATTTCACATTCAGATTGAGATATATCGCCATTCTCCTTTTCCCACAATGCAAGTCCTATTAAGCCTGATGTTCTTAAATGCAATTTTTTACTTATATCTCTTGCGTGTCCATCGTCCAAGAAGCATATATACTTATTTCTGCATTTATTGTATTCTAAACCAATAGATAAAACACCTATTTCTCCTTGATGGAGAGTTGGGTATCTTCTGGTAAGATAATCAAAATGTTCATTAAGACATTCTTCAATAGTAAAAAAATCAATGAATTCTCTAAAACAAGAGAAGGTATTCCTGTTAATTTCTATTTCGTTGTATACCTGCTGAGGAATAACAAGATTGTAGTTCCTTTTTATACAGTTATTAAGAAAATTTGGAAATTTTGCTTCTTGGAAAATACACACTATTGTAGATCTTTAATTCCGGATTCGGCAGTAAATTCTGGAAAGGAAATATAGGTAAATACTAACAATTCGTCTCTGGTAAGGTCATTTAAAAAATTCTTAAAATCTTCAATAACATCTAATTTTTCTTTTGATAATCTCAATTCTAATTTTTTAAATATTTCAGTGCCAATGTCGGAGATTACATATCCTTCATCTTTTTTCTCGACTAATTTATAAGAATTTAAATTACTCAGAGACTTTTCAGCGACTTCGCTATAAGGGCCAAAAGTATGTGCTATAAAATCTGCACTTGGGAACATTTCTTTGATAAAATTTAAAACTAAAAAAATTTCTTTTTGAAAAAAAAGGTCGTTTCTTATTGGTTCACGATTTTTAGAATTTAGTAATGCCAGTATAGTCAATTCAAAATCTGATATATTTTTGGTAATTAATTCGATGATTTTTTGATATTTTACTTTGTCCACGGGCATTTTATCGCTTTCTATTTCTTGGGAATGTTTTTAGGGATTATGTCTTTTGAGTATTTATATATACTTTTTATTCTATAACAAGATGAACTGGCGAGGAGATAATGATGAAAGAAATTGAATTTCAAATCAAATATAAACAATTGTATTTTGATGATGTGATTTATGTTTTTCAAACCTTGAAAAATACAACGAGAAATTTTTTTATGGAAGATAAATATTGGTTAGAAGATGATACGTATCAATTTTTTTTAGATAATAACATTGATATTAAAAAAGAAGATTATTATCAAGTAATCCCAGAATTGAAAACAATAATCAGACGAGGATTAACTTTTGAAATAACTGAATGGGAAAAGGGAAGTCTAACAATTAAAGCCACAATTGCCTTTGGAGAAGCACTAGTTCCATTTGTTAGTGTTATAAATCTGCCTTCAGGAATAACAATTGCAGTTCTTTTTAAATTAATGTTTGATATGTATTCAAAACATGAAAAAGAATATGATGAAAGAATTCAGCGATTATTAAAAAATTGGAAAAAAACATCTAAAAAAAGAGATAGAGAACAACGAGGTATTGAATATTATATGGTTAGAATAAGATAATGACTCAATTAAGATATTTTAATTAGTGGTTGACTACCATCGGTCAATAGACATCCAACCAGTTGATGGTTGATTATCGACCTTTGTAATAAAATGATGATGCGATACCCGACCTTGGTATCGGTTCCTTTGAAAAATCATCGTAGAGCCTTCTGCTTGCCCTTGGATGGGAACTTGAATTTATCAAAACGATATAGTTAGATACTACTCAAGGGATACTGTCGTTTGCCGGTTTACAGAAAGAACAATGGGACGAACCGAAAAAAGAGACAAAAAAGATGAACATAGAAGAAAAATTGACATGGTATAAAAAAGAATTTGAAATAATTAACAGCAAAATAAAAACTAAAAAATCTTTATCGCATTATGATTTTTTAAGAATAAGAAATTATAAACTTCAAAGTTTAAGTAATGCAGAAGAACAAAAAGTTATGGATGTAACTGAAGCAGCGTTTAATTTAGCAGAGCAAGACCAGATTGAAAAATCCGTCAATAAATTAACAGAATTGAATGGAGTAAGAATTCCAATAGCGTCTGCGATTCTTGCGATGCGATTCCCCGAAAGATATGCAATAATTGACGGGCGAGTCATCGGACAATTAGAAAAAGAAGGATTTATAACAGAATTAGAAAAAGAAGAGTTGCAAGACTATTCAACAAATCCAAAAATCTATAAAAAATATTTAGAATTGATGAAGAAATTGGCTAATGAAAAAAATATAAAATTAAGAGAGTTTGAGCGAGGTTTATTTGAAAGAAGTTACGAGAAAAACGATTGTTGATTATTCAGATTTTATACACAACTTTACATTCATGTATTTTGCTTAGAAAATCATTTGACTTAAAAAGACTGTGTTCTGTTTTAAACAGACCCCTTAGAAGTTTTTTTATCCTCCCCGCCTTTCGCCATCCCCTTACGATATATCTATATCATAAGTAGGCAAAATAGCGTATACGCTATTGCACAAATTTATTAAGGTTCTCTTGGCTATGACCAGGAGAGATGAGTAGAAATATTGTTTTACCGTATAAGGAGTGCCCAAATAGATGTGGTTTTTTTGTTTTTACCAATGTCTGTCCAATCTGTCATAATCAATTAAAACCAATACCAATTCAAAAACAAAAAGAACTCAGTTCCGACACTAAAGAGTTGTTTCAATTCCGAAAACACATTTACGCCTTATTATATCCTATGCTAACTGAATTTGCTGACTGTTCAATCTGTGGCATCTGTTGTTTATACGACGATGTTCCATTGCTTTCAAGCGACATTAAAACGATAACAAAGGATTTAAAAATTAGGGAAGAGGAGTTCATCCATAAATATTCCCAAAAATCAGACAGCAATGAAGTATCAAAAATAATTATGACTAAGCCATGTTCGTTTTTGAAAAATAATCAATGTAGCATTTATCAAAGTAGACCTATGACGTGTAAATGGTATCCGATATATTTTACTCCTGGATTCCCTCCATATTTAGAAATTAGAGGAATTGAATGGTGTATGCTCTCAACTCATTTTTATCACGGGTTTTTGGAGTTTTACCCGAAATATGACCCTGGATTAGAACCACGCATCCGGAAAATGGATGAAGCACTTGAAAATAATCCAGATAAAAACAAAGGTTTGCCCATTAATGTATATCTACCAATTAGAAATATCTACAAATATTTGCTTTGGTTGAATTCAGAATCAGATGAAGAATACGAAAAAGAAATTAAAGATTTACCTTTTTAAATTTGTATTGTGCTATTAATAAAAACTGAAAAAACGTCCCTTTTCTATCATCCATCATTTTCTATCAATCTGTTCTACTACTCGAAAATCATATTCCATATTATTAATCTTACATTTTCCGTTCCAGATACTATTCGAGAATTCTACCCCACAGGAAACCTCGCAATTTCTATCGCCATATTTTTCTCTTAATTTTTTTCTTACCGCTCTTGTGATTCTTTTCTGACTCAGTTTTGAGAATGTTTGAATTTTAGCAAGACCTGGTAATTCAGCAGTAAATCCATTATCAACAATTAATATCAGCATTTGATGGTTTGCTATTGATTAATCAATTAATAGTTTTTTGGTCGATTAACAGTTGATGACCATCGGTCAATTGACACCTGGTAAGTTGATGATTTGACCATGCCAATTCTTGTGATAAAATGGCGATGTTTAATGATGGTATTTGTCTCTCGAAGTAAACACCGCAATATTCGTTCTTCGTTTTTAGTGGTGAAATTCCAGGACAGAAAAGAACCGTCGCCTTTCGTAAAAAATATTGCTGTTATCATTTCTTTGATGAAATCAAAAAAGTGGGCTGAAAGCAGTGATATTGCTTTCCTCCCTCAATATTTTATAGAGTTGCCAGACGTTCTGCCTCATCCTGGACGCATTTGAACAGGGACTCTCTGTCCTGGCTTTCCTCCGCTCTCAAACATTTTCGTGAGATTTCGGAAAGTTCCCGAACCTTCTCTTGTTGCGAGGTCAACCGTTTTCTTGGTTGGTTCAGAACGTAGAACGTTAATTTTTTCTGTTTTTTTTCCATATTTTTTCCTCCATATTATTTGCAGGAGCAGATGCCTTCTTTAGCCGGACAATTGGAGGAAAAAGACGACACCTGTTCCTACCATGGGTCTGGCTAATGTTTTTTTTCAGTGAAAACGGCATCCATCTCCTTTAACGACAGGCACAAAACTTCCGTTTGTGGCTCGCTTTTACAGATATATATGCCTTGGGGCAATTGAACGTTTTTCATATTTTTTTCCTCAAAATCTCCATATGCTTGAAGTGGTATAAATATTTACTCATTTTCAAGTATCTACCACTTTTTGAGTAAATTATTTAAAATCAAGACGAATTCACATACTTATAAGCATGTGAGAATTCAAATTTATGAGCCTGAAAAAAAGAACCGTCACCCCCAATCTTCTTCGTAAGTATGAGGTCCTCAGATACATATATCTTGAACCTAAAACAGCAGAACAATTGATTGATGCGTGTTCGGATATCAAAAAACAACATGTCATCACTGCCATCGCTAATCTCTTGAGTAATCATGCAATTAAAAAAGAGAAAATCATCGAGGAACCCAAGGAAATAACTGAAATCCAGAATACAAAAAAACTCCGAAGTTACAAAAAAAAGCCAAAATTCCGATATTCAATCATTCCCAATGGTAAAAGGAAGTTAGCATACTTCGAGTGGAAATATCAACTCTACACAGAATGGAAAACCCCGTGGTCTGATGGCTTTAACGACCCGTATTACGAAGAAATGAAAAAAATAATCATTGAGGACCTCAAGTTACCGACATAAAAAGGTTCTAAGAACGTAGGTAATCTTTGTTTATTTTTTTGAAATATTTACAAAGATTGGTTTTAATTGCGTGGTTGAGTGGATATGTAAGTCGAGGCGAGTAACTTTTTTTCTTGAAAATCCCCCAAATGGGAAAACTTCTTATGCTATCAATGAAATATCAGAAAGAAGAGAAAGATGGATGAAATTAATCTCTTATCTGCCGTTGTATTGGCAATTGCTACAACTGTTTTAGCGGGTGCTACAATTTATTATGCGATTTTAAATCGTAGACTACTGCTCAATATGGAAAGGCAATTGATGAAACCTTGTAAGGATGAAGAGATAAAACATATAATAAAACCATTGTTGAAACAATGCGAAATTGAAACTAATCACCTAAATGAAAAACGTTATATGTGGTTTACTAAAGGACTTACCTTGACGGGAATATTTTATAGCGATAATCCTAAAAGAATTGTTTTTAATGCATTCCTCCAGGAAAAACCTAAAATTAAGGAAAGAATTGAAGAACACGATAAATTAATTGGCGAATTAAAAAACAAATTTAAAAGTTTTTTTGACTTTATCAATACCAGAAAGTTCCGTTCAAGAATTGCGAATTTGATTATCGAATTTGATAAAGAAAAAGGCAAAATAAATCAAAAAGTTGATGAAGGAACTATCAACTTTTATGTTAATTCGATTGTTGATTGCATCATTAAAAATGTCGATTTGAACGATAATATTTTGAGCGGAGAATTGGCTTCTTTTTGGAAGATTTATGGAACT
>JAPLUX010000107.1 GCA_026397455.1 Candidatus Aenigmatarchaeota archaeon
TAAGATTTTATATTACTCCTTATATAATTATGGCAGAATCGAAGAAAGAAGTAAGTTTACTCAGTTTAGCAAGTAGTGGTTTTGAAAAGATCAAAAACTTATCAGACAGTCAGTTAATAAGTGATAAACTCTTAGCACTGAATATGTTACTTTACGTTATTGTACTTTCTTTGATAATCACAAATTCTCTTCTACCTAATACTCTTTCAGATACATTTTCTTTTTTAGTGTATCTGGCTGTTTCTGCAATATTCGCTTTGATTTCAAATTTACTTTATGGGCCGTTATTAGAAACAATTTCTAAATTTTCCTCAAATAGAATACAATCTATAAGAGTGTCGATAGTTTTTCTGTTTATTGCAATTACCTTGGTTGTAGGAGGCATTGTTTTCAACAATAAGCTACTTGTGAATTTATCAGGTGGGTTGGTAGGACTACAGGTTCTATTAATTCCATTCTTGAGTTTTTTCTTCAAGAATTCTAAAATTCAAGATGTCGAAATAGACCCAAGTCAAATATGGACAGCAATCGGCAGATTAGCATCTGTTGTAAGTATAGTTAGTTTTATTTTAGATTTGATATTAATTATAATGAAAGTTTCATTGATATAAATTTTATTGGTTGATAATTATGGGAATATTAAAAATCGGAAGAAGAGCGGAAATTTTTCTTACTCTTGCAGCTATATCATTATTATTAAGTCAAGTTGTTTCTTATCAAATTGATTCATCAAGAAATGCTTTAGAGGAAAAATTAATCAGTGCTATTGATACACAGGTAAAGGTTTCAGATGTAAGAGCTGCAATGAACGAGCATCTTTTACGATATTTAGTTGGGATTAATCCAAAAATTAATGAAACTGCAAAAGAATTAAGTTCTGAGGTAAATCAAGAATTTAGTCAGCAAGACGTAATCAAATTTTATTTTAATACAACTGACGAAATGAATGTATATTTCATGGAAGTTTATGCTCTAAATTCTATGAGACCCCAATGGGAAAATCAATCAACTGAAGCTCTTTTAATCACCTTTCAAATTGAGAACCAAAAAATGTCACTTCTTGAAATAGGCTATGTTATAACAATAATATCAGCATTCATATTTTTGATTTTAGGCTTATATTATAATCGAGAAGTATACAAGGCAAGTAAGTAGATTAACATACTCTGACCACATGAGTCTAGTAGGATATATGTGGAGTAATATTAATAATTTAAGATTTAACTGATTCAATCAACTCAAAACTACTAAGTTTTTTTTCCTTTTACATTCTATCGCTGTCAGCCAGTTAGGAATTCTCCACGAAATTTCTTTCAGGACTTTAGGTGAAAAGTGGAATTGTTCTACGGTAGTCCATTTATCCTCATTTTTAACTCTTCTTTGGAATGACACGTTATTTTCCCATAAATTCCAATTAACCCAATTATTCTCGCTAATCGGAATCCAACCTTTGGCGACAGGCCAGATTTTTTTATCTTTCATTTCTATCACTTTAATATCTATACATTATACTGTTAAATGATTTTCTGGAGTAGAGTTGCGATGAACAATTAAACCTTGGGAATAAATTTTTGGAAGGTTCGAGTCCGGCGATAGTAAGAAAAAGTTACTTTTTTAAGTCCAACTTACTTTGTACAGAGATTCTTCAAATGGAAATGGTATATCTTTTCTATCTTGGGGGATGATTTCAGGAGCGAAGGTATAACTTTGACAAGTATGACAAACTTTAATTCCTGGCACGTCCTTCATTGATGTTGATTGCATAGCTTTTCTTGCTTCTTCAACCAGTTCCTCATAATTTTTAAAATCAGAAATCCCACTTAATCTAAAAGTGACTCTTCTATATCCAAAACCGGTCCATTTATTTTCAACAACTGTAACAGCTATAATAGCTCTACCATCATCAACACAATAACCATGTTCTATTCTACCCGCATACATCCATTTTATTTTATCCCCAGATTTTAATGGTCCTGCTATATTTTTTGGGAGACGAAGATTAGCTTTCATCCCTTCTTTAATTGCATAAGTTCCAGATACCATATATTAATTACAGAAAAATTAAATATTTAAACCTGATTTAAGAACGGGATAACTACGCGACGACTGAAATGAGGAGAAAACTGGCACGAGAACTTATTTTATAATCTTTCCCTAATACGATTTAAGATTAAAAATTCAGTTTCAAAAGTTATAATTGGCGAATTAATGAAAATAAGAAATGCTACAGAGAATGACTTAGATGCGATGAAGAAAATAGATGAAGATAGCTATGGGGGTTATGGAGCGAACAGAGAATATTTTGCTAAAAAATTGAATTCTTTTCGCAAAGGAGTTTTAGTCGTTGAAGATAAAGGTAAAGTAACTGGCTTTACAATTATTGAAATTTTGAGCAAAAACGAAATACCAAATAATTTTTGTGATTTGAAATTAACTGAATCAATCAACGGTAAATGGATGCATGTGATTGTTTTTACAACTTCAACGAATTATATCGATAAAGAATCGGACACTAAGTTACTTCTAGCCGCTGAAAAGGTTGGTAAAAGCGAGGGTTGCATAGAATCATGTGTACCATTGAGTAAAGATCATCCGTTCAGAAATAATGGCGTTTTTGAATTCTGGGAAATGAATGGTTATAAGAAAGTTGGGAAAATAAAATGGGTACCAAATAAAAAAGAATTCGTGGAATGTTATTTCTATAAGAAAAAATTATAAGTTTCATCTTAATTTAATATTAAAACTTAAGATTCAAAATTTTAATTCATGGATAAGAAAAATATCCTAATATTTTGGTTTTTGTTCACTTCATTCTTAGGTCTGATTTTGATTTATGTCGCTGCTTTGAATTTACAACCGGTGAAGATTGAAGTAAGTCAAATAACATCAGAACTTATCGGAAGGTCTGTGTTAACCAGCGGGAAGATAGTCCAGAAAACTCCAAATTCTGCAGGTCATTTATTTCTCATGATTTCAGACGATAAATCAAAGATTCAAGTTCCGATTTTTGCCAGCTTGATGAATGATTTGAAGAAAAATAACATCACAGAGAACGATTTCAAGATTAACAAGCTTATTTCTGTAAACGGTTTGGTCGGAGAATACAGAGGACAGTTGCAAATACTCCCAAGAAAAGTTTCTGACATAAACTTAAAGTGATCGTATGTTCTTGGAAATTTTGTTGTTTTCTATTCTTGGTATTTGTGTTGGCACAATCACAGGTCTGATTCCAGGGTTTCATATAAACACTCTGATACCTTTCATAATGGGAATGACATTCTTGTTTGCTTCACCATATTATCTGACAGCCTTCATCGTATCATTGACAGTCACGTGGATTTTCATAAGTTATATTCCTTCCGTATTCCTTGGTGCCCCGCAAGAGGATACTAGTCTCGCTGTTTTACCTGGACATAGATTACTTTTAGAAGGAAGGGGATATGAAGCGATTAAGTTGACGATAATCGGCGGTATGGGTTCCTTGATGATTACGTTGATTCTTGTTTCAATATTCTCCACTGATTTCAGCAATTTTTATGATATGTTAAGGCCTTACATCCAGTACTTAATAGCTATCGTTGTTTTGTTCATGATTGCCTCAGAGAAGAGGTTGAGGAAAATTCTTTCTGCAGTTCTCATAATTCTTCTCTCTGGGTTTTTCGGTATAATCACGTTAAGTTCAAGTCTAGTCCCTTCAGAAAACGTCTTTTTTCCGATGCTGACTGGAATGTTCGGCTTAAGTACGATCATCATCAGCATGAAAGGAAAATCTAAGATACCAACACAGAAAGAGGATTCTAACTTGAACATCTCTAAAGTTGACTTGTTGAAATCTATTCTGCTTGGCTCTGTTGCTGGGACACTAATCGGTGGAGAGACTAGATCTTTCCTAGTCAGTCTATCAGGGATAAGAGTTGCACATGAAGTCGTTTCTCTGCTAAGTTTATACATCATACAGACTCCGAGAAGTGGGGCGAGTATAGCTATACAAAAAATATTGCCTGAATTAGCTTTTTATGATGTTGTGCTTATGATAGGAGTGATTTGTTTTGCCTCTGGGATTGCTGTGTTGATAACAATGTTCCTCGGTAAAAGAATTCCAAAGTTGTTAGCAAAGTTGAATTACAAGTATCTTTGTCTTTCTGTGATAATTTTTATGCTGATAATGATTTTTCTAATGACTGGAGTTTATGGTTTGTTGATAGTTTTCACTTCAACTTCTATCGGGTTGCTTTGTGCTCATCTGGGAATAAAGAAGTCACATTGCATGGGGTGTTTGTTGATTCCATCAATTCTTATTTTCTCTGGGTTAAATGGGGTTGTACTTTCAATATTGGGGATTTAAGTAAGATTTAAATAGAGCATATTTAGACCTGATTAAAAACTTCAATCCTCTTGAGTCAGTAACAACGGGGTTCTCATCTAGGCTGAAAGAAAACAAATATTTCTCACCATCAGTACCGACCCATACTCTATTATCAATCCCAGGATCATGTGTTCTGCTAGTAGGAAGAATCTGAACTTGAATTTTTGAATCAATATTGTATGAATTCCCAAAATCTTCGTATGTTGGATCTTGTGTAATTTTAAAACCTCTTGATTTTACCCATTCAAAAAGTAAATCCTCAATCTTATCACGTCCTATAATCCCGTATTCTCCTAAATAGTCTCTAGAAGGAGCAATTTGTATTAGAGCAACTCCAATACGATTATCATATGCATAATCCAAAAGGTCTTTTATACCTTCATAATTCAACCCAGAAACGGGCGTATTAAATCGAAAACCTTGATGAGAAGCATTAGCAACAGTATCAGCAATTTTTTTTGGATCCAAATCGCATTTAGTCGTTCTTAAATAAACGTCTCTATTCAGAGAAGGAAGGTGAACATGCATCTCGTTGAGTCCAGCAGTCTTCATAGCTTTAATGTATTCCTCAGTCAAACGAGTACCGTTTGTTGTCAACGCAACATCTTTTACACCGTAATTCTTCAACCTCTTGATGACTTGATCTAAATCATGTCTTAAAGTAGGTTCCCCTCCAGTTAAATGGATATGCGGAAGGTTTAAATCTGAAGCAATTTGAGCTATTGCATCTACTTGGTTTAAATATAAGTCTGTAAATGGTCCTTTGGCCTCTTTATCATTATGATAACAATAGAAGCATTTCAAATTACATCTATCCGTTACGATCAATCTTATTTCTGATCTGACCATTTCTACCTCATCTAGTAGAGAAAGCTAAAAGCTTAAATTTATGAAACAACTTATAGTTGTTGTATGACTGAACTAAAAGTATTCGGGTTAAACAAATATGAATCTGAAACCTATCTTACTTTACTCAGAATTGGTCTATCCACTTCTCCTCAGATAAGTCTTAAATCAGGCGTTCCTTACGGTAGAATTTATACGATATTATTTTCCCTTGAAGAAAAAGGATTTGTTAAGGTATTTGAAGGTAAACCAAAAAGATTCATGACCATAGAGCCACGAGTAATACTGAATCGAATTATAGATGAAAAAATGAAAGAAATGATTCAGTTCAAAGAAAAGACTAGCAAAATAATTCAAGTACTGGAAAAAATCAAAAAAAGAGAGTTTGAAAAACCATTAGAAAAGATTCAGATTATTGAAGGAAAAAAGAATTATCTTAATTTATCTGTGAAATTGCATGAAGAAGCTAAAGAAGAGTGGAGAACCATTCATAGATTACCGTTGTATGAGCCTCACTTAAAGGCTTATAAAAAGGCGATTGAACGTGGTATTAAAATTAGAATTCTGACTTGTTTGACAGAAGAAAATATGAATAATTTAGATGTATGGAAGAAGACTGGAGCTGAAATAAGACATTTAGATAATATTTCTGCACATTTTACCGTTATAGACAATAATAAAGTTGTTATCAGATTGAGCGATGAATATATTGGAGGATACGTATCTTTGTTTATACAAAGTCCTGCTTTGGCTAAAACTCTAGCAGATCATTTTGATGATTTATGGAAAAATGCAAAAAAAGTGTAGTTAGAGAATTTTATTAACGATATGAAAAA
>JAPLUX010000037.1 GCA_026397455.1 Candidatus Aenigmatarchaeota archaeon
CGTATGGAAAATCTCGCAGATATTGTAGTTGATGTAGCAGGTAATCATGAATTTAGAAAAGTGACTGCTAAAAATTAGTTCACTATCTAGTGAATACAAAAATACACGTGAAGGTAATTCTTCTGAAGTGAACCAATTATATCTTCAGAAATTAAATTTTGATATTAAGTAAAGTTAAGTAATCTCCATAAGAAATACATAGGAAATGAAGGCACCTCCATGAGAAATTCAAAAGAAAAATAGGTTACAAAGTATACTAATTCATTTAAATATAATAGAAGAAAAATAATATTGGGTTTAATTCTAATTCGTCTTGGGTACTGTTAAGTGGGTTTAATTCTTAAAGTCCATAACGAACTTCGAATTCTATAGATAATTACGTTTCGCTGATTTAAAAAAAAATCGACGAAACAAAATATAGGTTTAATGAAATAGGAGGAAATAAAAATGGAAACTATAATGCAAAATGCATTAAAAAGAACTTTTGGAAATGAGTCTGAATGTTTTGATAGGTTTAAGTTACAAACCAATTCTGGCGTAACGAAAACTAATATCGATTACTTCAAACAAGCTGAGGAGGAATTCGGTTTCTCGGTTAAGAAGGCGAGAATAGTAGTGTTTGGATGCGGTGGTGCCGGACAGAACAGCATAACAAGATTGCACGAAATGGGAATTGAAGGTGCTAACACTGTTTCGATAAACACTGACGCCAAAGCCTTGACAGTAGGTAAAGCGGATAAGAAGATTCTTCTCGGTAAGGATGTCACCAGGGGACTCGGTGCTGGTGGTTATCCAGAAATCGGTAAAAAGGCTGCTGAAGAAGCGAGGAATGAAATAAAAGAGACGTTAGAAGGAGCTGACTTAGTCTTCGTTTGTGCAGGTGAAGGTGGAGGTACAGGAACTGGATCTGCCCCTGTCGTAGCAGAAATGGCAAAGTCCATGAACGCTATAACAATAGGAGTCGTGACAATGCCTTTCAAGATAGAAGGTGCAAGGATTGGAAAAGCAGAAGATGGTTTAGCAAGACTAAGACAATCTACTGATACAGTTATCGTGATAGAGAACGATAGGTTGTTGAAATATGCTGGTAACTTACCGATTCAACAGGCATTCGCGTTCGCAGACGAACTGATCGCATCGATGGTAAAGGGAATAACTGAAACGATTACATTGCCTTCATTGGTTAACGTGGACTATGCAGACGTTAGAACGATAATGCATGCAGGTGGTGTAGCCGCTTTAGGTGTAGGTGAGAGCAACAGTTCTGACAGAGCTATGGATGCTGTAACAAAGGCTTTGACTAATCCACTACTAGATGTAGACTATACTGGAGCAACGGGTGCATTAATCCACATAACTGGTGGTAATGACTTAAAGTTAGAGGAAGTCAACGCAATCGGAGAAACAGTGTCTCAATATCTGGACCCATCAGCTCAAGTCATATGGGGAGCAAGAATTTTACCAGAATTCAATGGAAAAGTACAAGTGATATCGATAATAACTGGAGTACAATCGCCTTACATACTTGGACCTGTCTCTTATGAGAAACCAGTCATGAGAGAAATGAGTCAACTTGGTATTGACATCATAAGATAATGCTTAAAAGGGATGAACACCCCCTCCCCTTTTTGGTGCTAGCAATAAGCACCTTTTCTTCTCTTTTTTGGGGAAAAGTGAAGAGGTGAAATGAGTGAAAATCGAAGATGTGATATTCAGTCTGATAAAGAAGGAGAAAGAAGTAAAAGGAATGGTCTACGACCCAAAGATAATGAAGATGGCCACGTTACTAAATATACATCCTGATACTTACGAAAGAGTTAAAGAAAGATTGATTGAAAACGGGAAAATAGGAAAGAGTGGTCTCAAACTGCTTCTTCTCTAACTTCCTTTTCTTTTTTTATTTTATA
>JAPLUX010000149.1 GCA_026397455.1 Candidatus Aenigmatarchaeota archaeon
AAAGAAAAGAAAGGTATTGAGTGTTGTAGAATTAGAAAAGATTTTTGATTATCATACTAACGCTGCAAGGCGAAGGCTTAAAAGATTAGTGGAACAAGGCAAATTGAACTATGTTGTCATAGGCGGGGGCGGAAAAGCATCGTTCATTTTCAAGGATTTCATAGACAAACGGCTGTATTATCTTACAGAAGCAGACCTTCATAAGTGGATTAAAAAGAAAATGCCAAAACACATCCCAGGCCCGCTAAAAAACTCTATCTCACAGAAACTGCATGACGTAGGGATTGACATGGAGTTCAAGGCTGACAAAAAGAAAGCTATAATGATTAATCCCAAACTCTATGACCGCATCAAAGAAAATGCAAACAAAAAGGGTATAAGTATTGCTGAATATGTGGAAAAGGTGACGTAGTTGTCAATAGACATATCTGTCAGACCAAAAAGATATTCACTTGAAGAACTGCGTGAGCTTTTTAACAGATATTCCACTGTTGCAAGAGATTTTGAAGAATGGCTCAGTGCAATGCAAATAACAGGTCAACTGGCAAAGGCACGAGGTCAATACATACCAACGAAGATAGGTGAAATAAAAACACCCGCAAAGCCACAGTACAAAGAATACGAAGCAGTATTGGCTGGGGGACGTTCAGACGTTGAAATACCAAGATTTGGTATCAAGACACTTGTAAGCGAAGGAACACGCGTAGACCCCACAGAAATGTATCTAATCCAGTATACGGACAACAAGGGCAATTGGGTTGATGTTCCTGAAAGGCCAAAGTTATCTCTTCAAAAACCAAGAAGCAAATATGAGAAATGGCGTGCAGAGGTAGTAGGATTACCAGCAGATATCCGTAAGAAGTACCCAATAAAAATAGCCAAAGGCGGAAAGAAAGGCACTATCCTGAAAGTAAGGGTAGCAGGTACAATAAGCAGATACTTCTCGGCATTGCGTCTTTGGGGATACAATGTTGAAAGCATGATTTCATTTGGTGTTACAGGCAGTGCTAAAAATCCAAGAGACCTTGAGATTCATGGCTGGGATTTTCCATATGAGACAAAGGGAAATATCGGTGAAGAAATAACCAACATAGGTGAGAAATCAATAGGCGTGATGACGGCATGGCTGCAATCATTTGATATAGAGTACCATAATCTGTTCAATGCATGCGATTCAGCAGGAACAGCAGAACCAGTGCCAGGTACGGCTTATGAACCGCTGGTAGAAGCACCAGCAACAAAAACAAAGATACACCTTCTCGACCATGATGCAAAGACAGTGAACCCGACAAGGGCAAGAGCATCAGCATCACTGCCAAGGAAATGGTACAACATGAGCCTAAACGAAGTCGCCTCATTGTTCGCTCTTACATCAGATGATGTAGGGGGGGCAAGAGGGTATCACGGCAGGGGACCAGACTATCGCAAATTGAAGACAGGACAGACTACACTTGGAGATATTTTGAAAAAGGGAAAGGCAGGTGAAGGTTTTGGAAAAAAGAAATAAGATAATTCGAACAAAGATATGTGTTGCAAACGCAGAAAATAAAGTAAAGATTTACAGGATAGTTAATGAACATGCAAAAGAATTGCGTAGGCATAGACAAAGACTCAATCTCTGATGAAGAGGCAAAAGCACTTGAAAAGAAAATAATCAAAGAACAAATGTGCCAAGTCATTGTCTATAAAACAAAAAGAGGATTTCATTTCATACTAATTTTTGATAAAGATATCTCCAAAAAAGAGAACTTTGAAATCAGAAATAAATATGGAGATTGTCTTGAAAGAGTAAGGCGTAGCTTACTGCGGAGCGAAATGCCAGGCGTGCCATACGACACGTTGTTCTCAATAAAAGATGGACATTGGAGGAAAAGAGTAGAATGAAAACTGGAAATGCAATATTAGGAAGCTTTTTTCTAGCGATGGGATTTTCCTATCCGCTAGTCTTATTTTATGCAATCAAGAGATACAATATCGACATAGGGCAATTGTTAACACAATTATTGCCGATACCCCTATTGCCATCACACTATTTTCTGATTTTGCTTTTTGTTATCTTCATCGCATTAGGTATACTCTGCATCATACTGGGACGGGAAAAACGAAAGAAAGATGAAACAGAGGAAGATGAGATAGAGACAGACGAAGATGATGTACTAGAACTTTTTAAATGATTTTTCAATCAAAAAATAACAACTTTTAATAACTGATAAAGCAATTACAGACCGGAAGGATGTTTAAGGGGAGACGTCTCTCACCGGAGCCTTTCTCCTTTTTCTTCCTTCTCCCACACAATTTCAAAGAGATAAAATATGAATTTGTCATTCACCCTGATTGATGGG
>JAPLUX010000101.1 GCA_026397455.1 Candidatus Aenigmatarchaeota archaeon
GTCATAGCCATTTTTTACAAGCTCTTTGGCTATCTGTCTCATTATGAAGGATTTACCAGACCTTCTAACGCCTATTATTGCCAATATCACGTTCGGCTCTAAAAATTTTAAAGCTCTTTCTACGTAAGAATGTCTTTTTACTCCTGTCTCTATATCCCCTTTCCACAGATTCCATTTTTCCAAAACATCTATATATGCCATAGTTTCTATTATAGTAGGAACTAATATTTAAATGTTTCTAATATGATAGGAACTTTCAATATGTAACATTATCATTTTCAATAATAATTATTATTAACAATGATAAAAAAATAAAAAACTAGGCTTGAATCAGATACATCCCTGCTGTTATGTTACACTGAACTGCTCTTGGGTCTTCAGCTGTGATGTTGATTAACTTCCAATGCTCCTTATCAATTTTCTTTTGTACGACTTTTGGTTTGTACCAGCTTGTCGGGAATGCAACGTAATGATTTTTAGAATTGCCAGTTCCATTAAAAACCCAAGACTCGAATTTTCCTTTTTTCTGTTTTAACAGAACTTCTTGAGTTTCATTAGTAATCGTTAAACAAAGTAGCTTATTCTTTCCAAAAGCATTCAATGGTCCTTCTTGATCGTCTGCGTCATTGTCTGAATCTTCCTTGATATCGCATTTGAATTCACAATTACAGTTTGGGTACTTGCCGCTGATCTTCCATTCTCCTACGCAGTCTATGTGAGTTTGATTCTCACAAAATTCCTTGCATGTTGGTTGGTTTAATCCATTATTTTGGTTTGATCTATTGTTTGTTTTTGCTAGTACTATCGCTGGTAGTATCATCAAGCCTAATAATATTATTGCTATTTCTTCTTTCATGTTTTCACCTAAATGTAATTATTGTCTGTTCTTAAGCCAGTTATGAAGGAAAAATCTAGACTGGTGATCTACATATATAATAGAAATTTCACTACTAGAGAATTAGTAAAAAAGAAAAAAATTACGCTACAACATAAAATGTTCTTGTAGCCATTACAGAATTTTCAGCTTTATCAACAGCTCTTATCTGTAATTGATGTGTACCATAACTGAATGTCTGTGACCTATCGTATGAATCACATTTTGTACATAAAGTTCTAAACCTGAAACCGTTGTCAGACATCTCTAACTTAACATCCTCAGTTACATCGATGTATAATCGAACACTCCGTGAATGATATGTATTCCCTTCTTCTGGATAATGTATTGTGATTACTGGTATAGTAGTATCAACGTTTACTGTATGTACTCTTCCTGTTGTCTCAGCAACATCGTTTCTAACAACAAAATAATAATTTATATTCAGTCCATTATATGCACTCAAATCGACATGATCGACATTAAAAACGCATTCTTTGTTTTTTCCAGATTCACAAGTTGTTAAGGGTTTAGTTTTGTATGTCGATTCCCATATCCCTTTGTAGTATAAAGTAATTTCTTTCACGTTTTCCTCTGTGTACTCTATTATAAATGTTCCATTGGTATATTTCCTGTCTTGTGGATATTCTCTTATAATTTTTGGTGGTTTACTGTCGATATTGAAATGAATAGAAGACTGACCGACGTTTCCTGCAAGATCAGTCGCTCTTACAACTAACGTATATTCACCATCACTAAAGCTGGTTTTCCTGTTGTAACTGTCACAATTACTGCACAACCTGTTAAACCTAACATCATCCAAAGAGTATTCTAATCTTTCAACAACTTCATCAATTTCTATGTTCAAATCAATTTTCCTGCTCGGATATACGATGTCTACAGGTGAAATAATCGTTACCACTGGTTTTTCGATATCATAAGTAATGGTTTTAACTTGCGATGTTACTGTGTTTGCTGGATCTTGAACCTCAAAGTAATAATCGATCATTTTTCCGTTAGAGTCAGGTAATAAAAGATTGTAAGTGCATTCTTTGTTTCTACCAGATGGACAACCAGTTAACTCTACAGTATTGTATGATACATCAGTCGATTCTTTCCAATGAAGTGATATCTTAACCAGATTATCTTCGGTATATTTAATGTAAAATTTAGTTATGTTTACTTTCTCGCCTTTCTCAGGTAAAGTCTTGATTATTTTTGGTGGTGTACAATCTACAAAAAAGTTTACTGTCTTTGAATCAATCGCACTGTCAAGGGTCGCTCTTACAACCAGTTCATGGCTGCCTTCTGAAAAAGTCTTTTTTCTGTTGTAACTGTCACAATTACTGCACAATCTTCTGTATGGACCATCATTGTCTGAATATGAAATCTCATCGGCTGTTAAACTGGCCGAAGCAACAATCGGTATGTTACATGTATTGTATGTCATGTGTTCTGGTGAAGTCAAAGTCAAGATTGATTCCAACCACGGTTCAAAATCTACGTTATCACTTACTTTGTCCCCAGTACCAGATGGGTTTGATAAATGATAAGGACCTGTGTTACTACCCCACCAGTTTAGTTTTGCATCAAAACTGTATGTACCATCCCATTGTAAACCAAAATTGTTTCCGACTATAAAGTTGTTTCTGAAAGTAGTTCCTGTCGCATAATGGCTTCCATATTTTCCTGCAGTAATATAAAACCCTTTATCTAGATTGTTGACCTTGTTATCTTTAATTATCGCGTTAGTCACAAGACCAAACAACTGGATTCCTCTACTGTCTGTTACTCCAGTAACACCTGTAATAATATTGCCAGTAATAACAGGAGAATTTATATCTCCAGCACTGCCATCACTACCTGCATCATTCACTAAAGAAATTCCTCTTCTGTATCCTTTTAAATTGTATATCGTGTTATCTGTAATCTGCAAGTTCGTGTATTTACCGTCACCAGACCCGTAATGAGATGCGCTGTTAAAAGTAATTCCGCCACTTATAAAATCGCTACCAGTATGAACACCTGTGCCTACGTTTATCATGTTATTGTCAACTTTCTGAAGGCTTGTTATATCTATGCCATCATAAGTCATGCTAAAGTATGCAGTACTCCCGTAAGTTCCTTCGTCCAATGTATTGTGACTAACATCAGTAGGTCCAGTATGTTTTTCTAACAGAATTGCGTTTGCTCCTGTTTGAGTAATAATGTTATTAGTAAAGACTAGATTTTCTTTTCCACTGTTCGAATAAAGACCGTAATCTTCATCGTCGTCAGGGTTGTTAGTTCCATAAATTTTGTTGTTAGAAATAGTATAAGTTACACCTGCTGTATCAGATTCTGTATAAATACCGACGTTCAGTTTACCATCGCCTAAACCTTTAGCCGGTCCTCCTGCATTCTCCAGAGTAAAACCACTGAATGTTACATCGCCTAAATTTGCTATTATCCTAACCAATCCTACTTCAGTAAGTGCATCATTACCACCATTAATAAAACTACTGTCTATACCTGCTCCGATTATTGTTAATGGTTTATCGATAACAATTTGATTTTCATTATAAGTACCTGGCAAGACCTTAATGTTGAAACCAGAATCTGCAGCATCAATCGCATCTTGTATCTTTGTGTAGCATGGGAATTTACCTTCACAATCTCCTGCATCATCTACATATATAGTGTTAACAAACTCGAATTTAACAGCATCTGCAATCACGTAATCGTCAGCATTGTCGTCTAATGTAACAGTTCCAGAAGTTCCGGAGATAAAATCGAAAGTTCCCAGATAATACCAACCTGACCATGTTCCACTTGGAGATGTACTTCCATCAGCAAGAAATTCTTGATTCAACCCTTCGGGATAACTCCCACCGTTGTAATTTACAGTATAAGGTGCGTTTGTTGCTCTATTTGGGTCAACAGTCCAACTTACATAAACATTATAATCACCAGGATCAATTATTTGAGGCGTCCATGTTGCAATCTTACCTGCGTTTGCACCATATATGTAATGTACATCCCCATCATAACCTTGATCGGCTGCTAAAGTCCATCCGTTGTCAGAGTATCCAGTATCACCATCATCGACTATAATTTCTGTTGCTGATACAGTTGATATCGTCATTAAGAACAAATTCATCAATATTATTAAAACTAAAACTTCTTTTATCTTCATTTTCCCCCTCTCCTCTTTCGAAAGATATTAATCAAAACTTCTAATTCTATACTTTTACCGCAATTCGGACAAAGAAATTCATAAAAATCATTCAACTGTGGAACATTACGTTTTGATTTTTTCATGTTATTAGAAATTAATTAGTCTTCTTTTATAAAAAAGATTTCTATTTAATAGAGAATAAGTCAATATCTACTATTTAGTGATTTTAATAAGAAAAGGAAAAGATTTTACTATCTTTTAGAATAAAATTTTCTATTTTGTATAAATATCACTGACAAGTCGCACCAAGAACAAAAAATATTTTATTTTTTATTTATCATCAATCAACGTTTAAAGACATAAACTCAATGATTTAAATGAAAATAATTTTTTACACTCTCGTTTTTTAATTGTAAAATAAACTTCTGCTGATCCTATATTACCTGATGTGTCATTGGCATAGACTGTTATTTTATGAGTACCTGGATGTACATCATTTATCACTTTCATATAATATTTTAATTCTACAATAGGCGAGTCATCCAGACTGTAACCGACCCAATATTTCGATTTAAATGCCATCCAAAAAGGTATGTTATCTATTTTAAAGATGAGTAAAATAGAATCCCTATCAGACGTTCTGTAATAGGTTTTATTTTCTGGTTGGATTATTTTTATTTTTATTTCTAGATGTCTGGGTAGAATCTTAACTGTTGCAACAACTTGGTTAGAAGAGGTTTTGGCAAGGCTGACACTAACAAAAAATAAGAATAAAATCGGTAGCATTACTGCTACCATCTTTAAAAAATCTTTCTTCATTTTTTCTCTTGACTATGGCAAACTTAAAATGTTGTTAATTTTTTTCCTTCGGGTTTTTCCTTATTGTACCGTTTTTTATAGAAAATAATAATTAAGACAGTTGCGACTACCAGTGAGAGCAATAGTGATGTTCCGAGAGGTGAACTCGCAAATACCATAAAACCAGTTATTGGACTTGATATGGGTGATGGTGTAATCGTAGTAGTCGTAGTTGGAGCCTGCGTTGTTGTAGTTGTTGTAGTAGTTGGCACTGCTGTCGTAGTTGTGGGCGTGGTTGAAGCGACGCAAATACCATTCTGGCAAGTTAATCCCGCACAGCAGTATTGGAACTGGTCGCAGACATAGTTTTCCTGCTTGCAGGTCGTCGAAACATATCCGCCTCCTCCTCCAGCATTCACAAATGAAGCTGCTGAAGGTGCAGTGGTTGAAGTTGTCGATGTTGTAGACTGTCCAGTCACCATGATAGTTACGCTCTTCATTAGCTGGATGTTTATCTTGACTTGCCCGGGTTGCCCTTCTTGCAAAGCATAAAGAAATCCTGTGATGTTCTGCCCTAGATTATAATCTGAAGGCACACTTGCAGTTATGCTGATGTAAACAATTTCGCCTGGCGGCAAATCTTTAGTTGCAGGAAAAGAGAGATATTTCGCAGCATCGCCTGTTGCAGTGAGGCTGACTGTAATCGCTTGATCCCCATCATTCAATAGTCTCCACTGAGCCGAATTGCTTCCTCCGATAGGAACTGAAATCACCAATGGTCCTGCCACTTCCTGCAGAGAAAATACTCC
>JAPLUX010000183.1 GCA_026397455.1 Candidatus Aenigmatarchaeota archaeon
AATTTTAGGGAGAGAAGGGAGAAGACATATAGAAAAGGAATTCAATATTGATGCACAAACAAAAAAATTAGAAAAAATTTATGATGAAATCTTAAGTAAATTCCATATAGAAGAAGTAGAGAAAATCACAAAAAGTGAATAGAGATGAAAGAAGAAATCCAAAAATGGTGGAACAGAAACCCTTGCCAGATAATAAACTCGAACAAGCAAGGGATAGACTTTTTTGAAGATGTAGAAAGAGTCAGATACTGGATGCATCCATGGATTAAAAATTATTTCATGGGTGTAAAAGGGAAGAAAATTCTAGAAGTTGGTTGTGGAATTGGTACGGATTTAGTTAATTTTGTTAGGTATGGTGGAGTTGCAACAGGGATAGATATGTCAGATAATAGTTTAGAACTGGCAGAAGTTAATTTAAAATTAAACGGGTTTAAGGCAGAATTAATTTTGATGGATGCAGAGAATCTAGAATTTAAAGATAACACATTTGATATAGTTTATTCTTATGGGGTTTTGCATCACACTATAAACACTCAGAAAGGAATAGATGAAATTCACAGAGTATTAAACCCCAAAGGAACCGCGATAATAATGCTTTACAACAAATTGTCTTTAGTCAGGTTATTACACCCAAATATAAATAAGTATGAAGGGAGAAGACCTGAAGAAAAAGAATTCTGTCCTCTATTAAAGACCTATACTTCAAAAGAAGTGAAGAAAATGTTTTCCAAATTTTCTTCAATAAAAATTGATAAGAGATTTGTTGGCAATAAATTGGAAGGACACATACCAGATTTTATAAAAAAAAGGATAGGCTGGCACATTATAATAGAGGCGATTAAGTAAACAAGACAAAAAGGTTAAGATATGATAACATTGACAAACATAGACAGCGATTTCAGTGACAAAGGAGGGCATCCACCTTTGGGAATTGGATATATTGCTTCTTACATAAAACAATATGGTATTGACGATGTTAGTATAGTGGACAAGGAAAATAACCCATTGAAAGCAATCAAAAAACATAATCCAGACATGCTCGGTTTTTCATCCACTACGCCAGATTTCCCAAATGCTGTTCGGTTAGCAAAAGATGCCAAGGAAGAATTGGACATCCCAATCATCATAGGCGGGCAGCATATAACTCTGCTTAAACGATTGCCAGATTCGTTTGATGTCGGTGTTATAGGAGAGGGGGAAGAAACGATGAAAGAACTTACTGATTTGTATGTTCATGACGGGGAACTAAAAAAGGAAAAGCTGAAAGACATAAAAGGCATCATATTTCATGACAATGATAAGTTGATTATGACAGAGCCAAGACCCTTGATAGAACCTTTGGATAAAATACCCTTCCCTGCAAGAGACTTGTTCAACATGAATGAATACCTTTCTCCGAGAAAAAGCATCACCTCTAACAAATTAAACCGAGGGACTCACATGTTCACATCACGTGGCTGTCCATTTAGTTGTGCATTCTGCTCGTCATCAAAGTTTTGGAAAAAGATAAGGTACAATTCTCCAGAGTATGCTGTCAAAGAGATAACTTATTTGAAGGAAAAATACAAAGTGGATGGCTTACTGATATTTGATGACTTGTTCGTAGGTAACAAGGAAAGGTTAAAAAAGATAGTGGAACTTCTTGACAAGGAAAAGATAGAACTTGAATACAGGTGTTATACAAGGGTTAATTTCATCATAGACGATGAGGTATGCCGATTATTGAAAAGGATGGGTGTTGTAAGCGTTTCACTGGGTTTTGAAAGCGGTTCGCAGAAGATTCTGAATTATCTCAACAAGAAGACTACTGTCAGGATGAATGAAAAGGCTATAGAAAACTGCAAGAAATATGGATTTCATATTCATGGATGCTTTATTCTGGGAACACCTACAGAAACTAGGGAAGACATGATGATGACATTAAAATTCATAAAGGACAACCCCATCATAGACGAGATAGATTTGACGATAATGACCCCATATCCAGAAACACGAATATGGGATTATGCCAAACAAAAAGGATTAGTGTCCGATGATATGGACTTTTCCATATTGAAGACACAACCAAAGGATTTAAGTCAGTTGATATTGCTGAATGACATGGATACAAATGAGTTCAAGGAACTGTACAAGATGACATTGGCGGAAGTGAATAAAAGGAGCTATAATATAAGCATAAAGAA
>JAPLUX010000091.1 GCA_026397455.1 Candidatus Aenigmatarchaeota archaeon
TGGTTTCAAACAAATAAATTATTCTTTAAACAGATTGTAAAAGTTCACTCTTAGTCTTTGAAACGACATATGCTCCTATCAGTATCAATGCAGATCCAATCAACTGTAACAGACTAACTGGTTCATCTAAAACTATCATACCCAAAACCAATGATATGATAGGTGCTAACAGGAGTAGAGTCGCTGCTTTTGATACGTTTATGAACTTTATACTCCAGTACCATAGGAAAACATAATAGAATAAAATAATCGTTGATATGTAAATGTTGAAAAGTTGTTGTGCTGTTAATTCAAATAATAGATAAGCCTTATTCAACAACACAGCAATCCCAAACAAAAACACTGCTCCGAAGAAAATTCTGGCGAAAGTGACAACGAAAACAGATTCTTTTTTAATCAACGTATACCTTGAAATCACATTCTCAACTGCCCATAGAATTGTAGCAAAAATAATCAATAAATCCCCTAAAGATGGGTTAGACCAGAAAACAGAAGGTTCTATTTCAGAGGAAGTCAATACGATTAAACCAATGAACATTATGATAAAAGCAAAGATTTGTTTCTTCGTTATCTTCTCTTTCAGGAATATGAATGCAAATATCATGACATAGATGGGTAAAGTTTTATTGAGAAAACCTGCCCTTCCACCGGTTGTTAATTTAAGACCTGTGAAAAAAAGTAGAAAAGCAACAGCACCACCAACAAAACCTATAATTATAAGATATTTCCAAGGAACCATCTTGAATTTTTTATATTTAAAATTACATTCGATTGAAGAAATTATGAAGCAAACTATACCGATGAGCAAAGCTCTAATGGCTGTGAATATAGTGGGATCTAAATCTACTATGAAAACTTTGTTAGCAATGATTGAAAACCCGCTAACTATTGCTGCTAAAATAGCTAGTAAAGTTCCGAAAAATTCTTTTTTCATGTAAGAAATTATGATTTGTTGAGCAAATAAAATTAACTCTTTTTAAATCTTATGAATTATTAATGTTCTTATATGAAGATGATAAAACAAGGTGCAGAAGCGAAGTTATTCTTGGATACACAAGATAATCAAAAAATTATAATTAAAGACAGGATTAAGAAAGAATACAGAATAAAAACAATTGACGATAAAGTTAGAAAATCAAGAACAACACAAGAGTACAATCTTTTATCTGAAGCCAGAAGGTCTAATGTACCTACCCCAAGAATTTTTGGATTCGACAAAAAAAATTATAAAATTATCATGGAATACATTGATGGTATAAGGATAAAAGAACTTTTTAATGAATCAGACAAGAAAAAAATAGAGCAAATTTCTTTTGAGATAGGTAAATTAATTGGAAAACTTCACTCTGCAGGTATAATACATGGCGACCTTACAACATCTAACATGATATCATGGAATGAAAACATCTATTTCATCGATTTTGGGTTGGGTTTCTTCTCAAAAAAAATAGAAGATCAAGGCACAGACTTGAGATTACTGTATGAAGCCTTAAAATCAACACACTTTAAGATCATTGATATTTGTTGGAAAAAAATTATTGAAGGTTATAAAAAAGAATACCCAAAATTCAATGAAGTATTAGAAAAAATCGAAGAGATCAAAAAAAGAGCTAGATACATGAAAAGATAAGTAAAATATTTCAAAAGAAACCCTTAAGTATATTTATGTTAAAATAAAAGGGTGTTACTATGAAGATTTTAGGCATGTTGAAGAGCGGGAATAAGTTCGAAAGAGCAGAAGGTTACTGTATAATGGTTTTATTAGTGGGAGCAATCATGCTATCATCTGGTATAGGTTTGACTGTACTTAATCCCAAAGGCATTTCTGCTGTCCTTGCGATGCTAGGAAGCTTAATTGCATTTTTGGCTACTGTAGCGTTGATATTTACATGGTTAGCACAGGAAATGTTCGGTGAATAAATGGCTAGAATGCATTCAAAAAAGAGAGGAAAATCAGGATCAAAACGACCTTCAATCAAAACAATACCCAAATGGGTGAGGTATAAAAAGGCTGAGATTGAAGAGATAGTCGTAAAATTAGCAAAAGAAGGTAATTCTACTTCTAAAATAGGTTTGATGTTGCGTGATCAATTTGGTATTCCTTCTGTAAAACTCTTGACTGGAAAAACAATTTCTCAAATAATGAAGAATGAAAAAATTTATCCAAAATTGCCCGAAGACCTTTTCAACCTTTTAAAACAAACTGTCAATTTGAGAAATCATCTAGAGAAGAATAAGGGTGATTATACTTCTAAGAGAGGACTGGAACTCCTAGAGTCAAAGATTAGGAGATTAGGAAAGTATTATGTGAGA
>JAPLUX010000102.1 GCA_026397455.1 Candidatus Aenigmatarchaeota archaeon
TGTTCCATTACTTATATTTGTAGCACTACTATTGCCATAATAGATATAAATTGTTTGATTAGTTGAGGTTAAGTTTCCATCAATCTTAACCCAGAAAGTGGCGTTAACACCATTGTTTACAGTTTCTATCCAATAGTTCAACAAACTGCCAGTAGAATTCGTAAACCTAATGTCTCCGAAATCGTTTCTTGCTTTATTGTTGATATAAACTACATTCCCGATATCTGTTCCGGTGCCATTGATTACTGTTATGTTGATAGTATAATTGACATCTGCCCCAGTTGAATTTTGGATAACATGACTTTTACGATAACTCCAGCCAGAAAGCCAATTACTTGAGGTATAAATATAAAACGGTGTTGCTCCTACTGTTGTATTAATAGCAGTATCGGGATTGGCAGAAGAAGCGTTGTATCGAACAGTTCCGTTGACATTTCCACATGGTCCATTCAAACATTCAACACTCGCTTGAACAGAATAAATGTTGTTTTGAGTCCATTTGCAAGGGTTTGATGCTGTACAAGTAGATGGACTTGGAGTAGATAAAGTGACTAAAAGCCGAAGATAAGTTGTATAACTGAACGGGTTTGAACAGGAAGTTCCATTCCAGTTGTTTGATGTATCATTGGCATAGACGCACCATGCAATTGTTGCTCCGATAGTTGAATTGACTACTTTTGTCACATTAGACCAAGCACTTGCTGGACTGCCAACAAAAGATTGCCAAGTATCATTAACCCATAAATTGTTTGATTCTTCACTTCCCCATGAACCATGAGAGGGTTCTGGATTCACATATTTTCTCACTGCCACCCAATCTACGAAAAGATTATAAGCACCATAACTCGCCCATGAGCTAGAACCAACCTTCATACCAATAATTTTGGTCCCGCCAGTTACCGCTGTGATCAAATTTTTTTCAAAAGTATTATCATAATAACACTTAGCCAAAGAAGCATTTGCTCTATAGATGTCTACGATATGCTGATTTGTATCGGCGGCTCCCATATCATAAGACTCCATTGGACTGGTCCCATTATAAGCTATCCAAAATCTGTTATGATGGTCGTTTTTATAAAATCCAAAATATGTTGCTCCATCTTCTCCAGTCGTAGAATCCATCCACTCTAAAAAAATTGGTTTGTTATAATCAGAAACATCACTACTATAGAATCGCATTCTAAACGCATAATTTATATCAAATGCACTTATAGATTGAACTCTTAACCATGTATAAAAAGTAGTATAACTTAATTGAAGCTGAGAATTTGACACACTGTAACTATTACCAGTTGAATACACTTGCCATTTACTTCCATCTAAAGTGCTCCCTACAAAATCATCAAAAAGATTAAAAGTGTTTGTTCCATTACTTATATTTGTAGCACTACTATTGCCATAATAAATATAAATTGTTTGATTGGTTGAGGTTAAGTTTCCATCAATCTCAACCCAGAAAGTGGCGTTAACACCATTGGTAATGTTCTCTATCCAATAATCTAAAAGACTTCCAGTTGAATTTATAAACCTGATGTCTCCGAAATCGCTCCTCGTTTTGTCATTAATATAAACAGTATTACCACTATCAGTTCCTGTTCCATTTATCACTGTAATATTGATTTGATAATTGGTGTCAGCACCGGTAGCATTGGTAATGTTATGGCTCTTGCGATAGCTCCAACCAGAAAGCCAATTGGATGTTGAACCTAAACAATAAGTTCCATTCCAAGTTCCATTACAAAATTGAAAGATGTAACCTGATAGACCGACATTGTCAGTCCATTTTAATCTATGCTCTACAGAAGGTCCAGCTGTCGTTGAGTTTGTAGAATTTAAGGAATAGGTTGGCGGTGTTGAATCTGCTATCCCATAAGTCACCGTGACATTCACTATGTCCACGAACATATTTGTCGTAGCTATACCTTCTCCTATACCTTGCGCATATACCTGGGTTGCCACTTGAAAAGTCCCATCTGATTGTATGTAAGAATCGATGTTGGAAGTTCGCGCCACGCAGTAAGTAACGTCTGGTGTCATGCTGAAATTCTGTGTTAAATTTTGATACCAGCTTGTCGTGTTCCTCCACCAGCCAAACATAGTAGCATCCCCGTAACCAGTGTTGCTGTAATACCCCTTTATGCAGTATGTTATAGAAGTTATGGCTGATGTGTTGACTTTCGTGACATTGAAACTATACTTTGAAAAAATACAATCACCTGCAGTATCCGTACTCCCACACGAAGCGGTCAGGGAAAAATAACTGCTATCAGAGACATTGACTGATGTGTATTCTGTACCGAAAAAATTAGTGGTGGCATTCTCTGGACTACCTGAACAAGCCACATCAACATCCATCTTCTTAGCCAAGTTGTCAGTGGAGTCTGGTAATAATAGGACTGTTGTCTCAGTGGCATATACCTTCCCGAACAAATTTATATTCAGGAATTCTGCCAGCCGGTGTTCCTCTTTTACTAGCTTAGGTGCAAAATAAACTGTAAGAAGAAAAGATACTAAAGATATCAAAACCAATCTCATCGCAGACAATGACTTTTTACTTGTCTTTTTTTCAACCTTTTTCATTAACTTATAATACGATTTTTATAATAAAAACTATTGACTTTAAACTGCTAAAATTCAGAAATTGTCTCTATCATTTCTTTTAAACTTAAATCAGTCTTAATTCCTTTATAAGAAAAATGAGTCCTTTCTGCTACATTACCCTTATCCCTTAATTTTTGTTGTAAAATCTCGAACTTCGGTATTTCAAACTTATTTTTTTGACAGATTCTATGTACATCATAGTAGAATGGTATTGTTTCATTCTTCAAAAGACTTATTAAATTCTTTATTTTATTCTCAGTCTTCAACCAATTTGTTTGAATAAGTTCTTCCAAACACGTTTGCAAAAATTTTAACTCTTCTATTTTACCTGTCCATATTTTTCCTATAACTTTAGTCTTTGAATCACAAAACTCGCATTTTATTATAGGTTCTTCGTCAATCTTTCTCCAGAGACACTTAGAACAGTAGTTAACGTAACCTAAGTTCTGTTCAAGAGTTTTACTCGCAATACTCTTTCCTTTCTCAACTTCAGCGAAAACTCTAAAATAATGTTCAGATGCATAACTTAACAATGGTTTGAAAGAAAAAGACCATTTTCCAAATGTTAATGCAGCGTTGGCAATTAAAATTCTTAAACCCAATTCTTTGAAGAAATCTGTCTTATAACTTTCTATACCATATCTTCTCAAACAAGTAATAGGACTAGTTCCACATAAAGCAGCAGTATCAGTCGCAGAGAAACCGATGAAACCTTTTCTCTTTATTGCACGAGCAACAGAATCAAAATAATAAGAAGGACTTCCCCATGGATCAATGTCAATATAATCAAAGAGTCTTATATTATCTGACAGTATCTGATTGGCATCTCGATTTATAATGTTAACTTTATTTTTCAATAAATTTAATGAAATATTTTTTCTCATCAAAGGAATATTATCTTCACTTATATCGTTCAAGAATACTTTTTTTACTCTACATTCTTTTGCTATCCTTATACCTCTTGCACCAATTCCTGCTAAAACATCACAGACGATCCAATCTTTTGGGTTCAACGTATTCAACACTAAAATCGTCATATCCCTTGATAATTCAACTCTAGGGTTGAAGAAATGTATTTTTTTTAAATAATCTCTAGGGATTATTAACTTGGTTAAACCTTCTCTGATTTCTTTTACAGGGATTTTTATTTCTGTCATAATTTTTTCACAATAAGATTTAACTATCTGATTGTTTAATATTTATCCCATGAAGGATGTTAAGGAAAAATACGAAAAATTGAGAAAAAAATACCAGTTACCGTTATTTGAGAATTTAATAAGGGAATTTCCAGTGAAGTTAGACAGTCCTGACTTGATTTTACATGATATAATCGAGAAGATGTGCGAAGAAACATCCAATCGTGTTCAAACGTTAGAATCGATAATATTCGTTGGATGTTCCAGTGAACCATCAACTCTGTATGAAACAAACATGGTGAAAGATAAGAAGGACAAGCTTTTCGAATTCTACAAGGAATTAATGATTATTAGATGGAGAGGGGAAAAAGTAAAGAACATTGCAAAAGAAGAGGAAATGGCTAATTTTGTTAAAACTATTCATGATGAATGGACAAACAAACTAAAGAAAAAGTTCATTGAAATCTGTGAACTATTTGAGAAGAAATGGAAAGATGTCAAGTTAAGGGAAGAATCTACGAGTTTGATGTATCACGGTTAGATGACCTGAACCTTTGTCGTAATCGCTTGTCCTGGTAAATTTGTCTCAAATTTAGCTCTAACTACACCCTTGTTTCCATGCAAAGCTAAAACTTCTCCTTTTATCTCTTTACCAGAAGGTGATTTCCATAAAAGTTTCTTCCCGATAAAATCTTTCGCTTTTTCTTTAGAAACTACATTATCCAATTCTACGAGTACTTGATTCACATGTTGTGTGTGTCTTCCTCTTCTGTAACTTAATATTTTGCCATCCATAATATCACTAAATAACTAAATCAATTAAACTTATAAAAATTACTTCTTTTCTTCTTTTTCATGTTTTTTTAACACTTTTGCTAAATCCCTTATCAAGTTTCTGACGTATTCTCTCATCTGGTAAACCTCCTTATCAGGAACCTTATCTAAAGCCTGTTTTTCAACCAATCCCTTCATCTCTTCTATTTTTTTCCAGATATCCC
>JAPLUX010000118.1 GCA_026397455.1 Candidatus Aenigmatarchaeota archaeon
ACAACAGTAACAACAATAAAGAAGACAACTACGACAATACAATCATGCAACAAAAATCACAAATGTGAACCACAATTCGGAGAAAATTATATTACGTGTCCTCAAGATTGTCCTTCTGGTCCAAAACCAAATATGACATGGATATACATCGTACTCTGTATAACGATAGTCGCTTTATTGGTTTTTTTCTTAACAAGGATAAAAGGTGAGAAAATTGAAAGGCGCAAGCAAATTGCTTATTAAAGGGATATACTTGATAATGGTAATAATAGCCATAGCTATCGTCATCAATCAAATAACATCAGTAAATCTTATGGGAACAGAAGGAACAGAAAATATAAGATTTAGAAAAGATGCCAATGATATACTAGAAACTTTAGTTGGTTCAGATAAATGTCTTGCAACGAAATCAAATGGGAATATAGAAAAAATAATAAACATATCCACTCTAGATGAATTTCAATCCAATTATTCTGACATAGAACCTGATTGTGCTAGAGATTATGAGTATGGTTATTATGTAAAAATTGAAAAATTCAATTTCACAAAATTTATTGGAAAACCATTGGGGCAAGGAATTCCTCAAAATAATAGGGATATTGTTTTAATCTTGGACGATTCTGTTTCTATGTCTTCTCCCCCAGAGATATTTCTGGCTGTAAAGTCGGCTGCAAACCAATTGATAAAATGTTTAGATAATAAAACGGATAGAGTTGCCATTGTTACTTTTACTACTGGTAAGGGTCCTGGTTGCGGTATATCTGTACCAGTTCATATGACATCGTTGTCAACACAACAAAATATGGATCTTGTAACGGGTCAAATTAATGGTTTATCACCACTATTCGGAACGCCTTTAATCGATAGTTTAAAGAGAGCACAAGAAATAATAACTAATGAAGGTAATTCAAGCAAATTTAGAATGATAATACTTTTTACTGATGGAAGAGAAACTTGTTGTGATGCCTGTAAAAATTATAGGGGGAGGTTGTGGGTTTGGAAGTGTCCAGATTTGAGCAATTGTGTAAATGATCCTACTAATCCTAATAGTAATATGGGAAATTGTTGCTGTCTCACCCCATGTAAGGATGAATTATGTACATTTGCTACTAATGATTTGTCTACCTTAAAAAATCCAAATTCTCCATTACAGGATCATATACCTATTTATTCTATATTCTTAGGGAATGATCCAATAGGGATTAGTCAAACTAGTTGTGTATCTAATCAAACACATGGAAAATTTTACAACATCACCGAGGAAACAATACTCCCTAGGCTGTTCTGCGAAATAGTGTCACCAAAAGAAAGAGAAACAGGTGAAGATTACCAATCGTGGTACTTTGGTTCTAGGGATCATTCTACAGATAAAGCATTAAAAGATTCTGTCACGATTTCTATTCCAGTATCTATAAAAATTAGTGATACAAAAACTCAACCTGGCTTAGCTACGATAAAGTTGTTTAAAGGTGAATTAGAGGAATTGACTGGTTTGATAGAAAGTACGTGTGAAACTGGTCTGGAAACAAGGAAAAAAATTGACATAAGTTACGCTGTAAAATTAGATGGGAATTCTATCTGTATGAATAATGCTGGGAAAATAAATTGTAGAAAATTTGTTTGTAGTTCGAGCGTTCAATTCAATGAGATAAAAGCACCTGGAATTTATGAATTTCATTTTAAAAAAGAAGGTAACACTGTTAAGGTTATTGTATGATGAAGAAAGGACAATCTATGGAACTAATAGAGTTAACAATGCTTATAGTAGCGATATCTATAATGTTGATAATTTCTTATTTTATGTTTACATCTAGAACATCTAAAATAAATGAACCAATAACCGAAGAACATGCTTATGCAAGACTTGGAGATGTTGTTACATCTTTTTACAACACAAAAATATCGGGGACAAAAAGAACTTTAGCTCAATTGTTGGCTGATAGGGTTGTGGCGAAATTAGCAAATATTGATTATGGAGAAGGTGTTGGTATTATAAACGTTGATAAACAAGTGACAGAATTTTTTGATGCATATTTGGATAAAAAATGGAGTTTAAGTAACAATCAATTATCGTTTGGTCATGAAATTCCAAATAATATTAATAGAAAAATTAGTTATACAATTATGTTACCGGTGATTCAGTATGAACTATCTAGTGAGACTCTCGAATTATTGAATGGGTATTTAAAAAATTATCCTGTTAGTGAACCGTTGATGATTGTTAATATCGGTAATTTTTCATGTGTTGATACTCCTGTTGAAGGGTTAGAAGGGGGATTAAAGGATGAAAATGTTACTGTCAACGCATATGGTAGCAATATAAGCATTTCAATGAAAGAAAATAATGTTTCATCAAGTAATGGGGTATTTGAATTCATACCTGAGAATAGGTTTTGGTTCTTGTATAGAAAATTGAGAGATTGGACAAACTCAAATGGATGGGAATTTAAGAAGAGAGTTTGTGATTGTTTAAAAAATGGATTTTTTCCACATACACAAAGATGCAAGGAAATGAATAATTGTGATGATTGTACAGAATTTAAACAATGTTTTGAACTGGCGATAAAAGAAACATCGACTGATATAGAAAATTTCATAAACGATCAGAATGTAACATGTAAAGGTACACCAACATGCTGTTATGGTAGAAAAGACCCTTGTGTAACAGGGACTGGAAACGATTGCAGTTATTGGAGTGGAGGAGGAGGATGTAATAGTTGTAATATTTTACATGATAATCCACTTTGTATCGAAAGTATTGGAGCCAGTTCAAACGATTACAAGGACTTTAGAAAAGAAGATGTATTAAGTTTTGAAGGAGAAAATGAAAAATATAGTAGTTTATCTAGCATTTCCTTCTCACCTGACATATGTGGTGGTAGTTGTGTTTTTTATGAAGCAGGTTATGTTAATGTAAAAGCTCAATTCACTTGCACTGACAAAAAATATAAACTTTCTCTCCCGTTACCAGAAGAACGTTTTCTAAAATTTACGATTGATACAATGGTTTCGTTACAAAAAGAAGGAATAAACAATGCTCTAGTACCTTGTAGTGATTCGCCGCCTTGTGAATGTGAAGGACAACTTGGTATAGATTGGTGTAGTGGGAATTGTTATGTTGTTACGACAACTCCTACTCCAGTTATTACAACAGCTACGACGACACCAATAACGATTATAGTTACGACGACAACATTTGAAACAACAACTACTCCGACAACAACGCCTCGACCAACAACAATTCCACCAACGACATATCAACCTGTTACAACGAGACCTAGAACTACTGCTCCTCCATCCACGACAACAACAATAAAACCACTTACATAAAAGAAGTAAAAAATTTAAAAGTTATGTCATGCCAAAGTAAATGCTATTGACATCGAAACTGAAGAAAGAGAAGTTGAAGAGGGAAATAAAATCAACGTCTCAATTATCGACATTCGTTTGATGAAATAGACCCTCCTTTATTTTTTCTTTTTGTTTAATTATTTAGAATATTATAACTAGATTGATGAGATGAACCTTCTAGAACAGAATGAATTGCTGGTTAAGCATTTAATATCTGTAGGTGCCTTGAAGACACCGAGAATAATAGAAGCTTTTAAGAAAACACCAAGACATCTTTTTATTCGCAAAGATTATTTGAATCACGCTTACGATGATATTCCATTACCAACATACAATGGCCAGACCATTTCACAACCTTATACTGTTGCGATAATGACTGAAGCACTTAACCCCAAACCTGGAGAAAAAGTCTTAGAGATTGGAGCTGGGTCTGGTTATCAAGCGGCGTTAATCGGAAAATGCGTTGGTGTAAAAGGAAAAGTAATAACAATAGAACTAGAATCAGATTTAGTTGAAATTTCTAGAAAAAATATCAAGAAAGTTAAGTTGAAAAACGTCATAGTGATTTGCAGCGATGGTAAGCTTGGTTATCTGAAAGAAGCCCCATATGATAAATGTATTATAACAGCGGCATGCGATGAAATACCTAAAAAAGTTATTGAACAGGTTAAAATCGGTGGTAGGATAGTTGCACCTGTTAATGATTTCTTGGGACAAAAAATGCTAGTCATTGATAAGATTTCTGATAATGAGTTCAAAAAACAAGATCTTGGTTCTTTTGTGTTTGTTCCTCTAAGGTAATTGGGGTCGCCGAGATTTGAACTCGGACTTGCGAGTTTCTTCTATCATCTTGGAATCAATTCTCCATGTCTTGAAACTGGAGCCCGCCGTTCTACCAGGTTATACTACGACCCCCTAATATAACAAACAATAGTAAAACATAATATTTTTAAAGCTTAATATTTCTTAAATTAACATTATGTGATTTTATGAATGGCATGATAGTACCAAAACATGTGGCTGTAATATTGGACGGTAACAGAAGATGGGCCGCTGCGCATAATATGAAGCCCTGGGAAGGTCATAGGCATGGCGCTCAAACCTTAGATAAATTTTTAGATTGGTGTTTGGAGTTAAACGTCGAGCAGGTTTCAGCTTATGTTCTATCATCTGAAAATTTAAACAGGCCAAGAAGAGAGGTTATAGAACTCCTTAAATTGTTGAAACATGAATTAAACAGGTTTGAAACAGAAAGAGCGGCTAAAATAGACAAATATGAGATTAAAGTCAGGTTCTGTGGCGATTTCAGCAGGTTACCCAACAGCCTTGTCAAAATCATGGGAAGAATAATGACTAGAACAGAAAAATACAACAAAAAATTCTTGAATATTCTCATCGCTTATGGTGGTCGATACGAACTGACTAGCGTTATCAAGAATTTAGTTGCTGAAGCTGTAAGGAAAAGGCTTAAAATAACAGAAAAAACCATAGAAGAAAATCTGCTCATTTCCGGTGATGTTGACCTGGTAATACGTACTGGTGGTATGTCCAGGCTATCAAACTTCATGCCATGGCAGACAACTTATTCTGAGTTTTATGTGACAAAAGTCCTTTGGCCAGATTTCACTAAGAATGATTTGATCAAAGCAATAAAATGGTTCAATAACATGAAAAGGAATTTTGGAAAATGATATACGATGTCGTTGTAGTTGGTGCTGGTCCTGTAGGCTGTAAGACTGCTGAATTGATAACAAAAAAAGGTTTCAAAGTCCTAGTTTTAGAAGAACATCCTGAAGTTGGGGCTCCTGTCCAGTGTTCTGGGTTAGTCAGCCATAGAATATTCAAGCTTAGTGGAGCATCCAAAGATGTAATAGTTAACAGAGTGAAGGGGGCAAGTTTTTATTGTAAAGAAAATTGCGTTGAGTTAAAATCAAAAAAAACTGTTTATGTGATTGATAGAGAAAAGTTTGACAAAGAAATGGCTGAAAAAAGTGAAAATTCTGGTGCAAAAATCAAGACTTCAACTAAGTTTGAAAATTACAAGAAAATTAAAAATTATTTAGATGTAAAAACGAATAAAGGAAATTTTCAAACAAAAATTCTGATCGGATGTGATGGGCCAAATTCTACTGTTGCCCGTGCTGCAAAAATAAAACTTCCTGATAATGTTTTAACCGGAATTCAAGTCACGGCTGAATATAATTTTGATCCTGATAAAGTTGAATTATGGTTTGGTTCTAAGATTTGTCCGGATTTTTTTGGTTGGGTTATTCCTGAGAATGAGAAATTTGCAAGAGTTGGTCTGGCAAGCTCTAAAAAAGTTGCAGAACGTTTTGACAATTTCATAAAAATAAGGTTAAAAGGTAAAATAAAATTTAAGAACAAACTTGCTGGTCCAATCAGGTATGGTTTGATAGAAAATTCTATTTCTGACAATGTTATATTAGTTGGTGATGCTGCTTGCCATATTAAACCGTTTTCGGGTGGTGGAATAATCTATAGTTTGATTGGAGCAAAATTTGCTGCTGAAGCTTGTGTAAAATCTTTGGAAGAAGAAAATTATAGTTCTGAATTCTTTAAAGAAAATTATGACAATGTTTGGAAAAATAAATTGGCATGGCCGATAAAAAAAGGTTTATTCATGAAAAATTCAATTCATTCTTTTTCTGACTGGCAATTAAGTTTATTATTTTCAATGATTAATGTAACAAAAATAAAAAAGTTATTAGAATTTACGGATATGGATTTACTTTAAAACAGTAGATTATCAAATAAAGAATGTGATTAAATGGAAGATGTGGCAAAAATTTTAACTGAAATTAAACCTTTAATCGATAAAAAAATTGAAAAGCATATTCCAAGAAAAGGATATCCTCAAGTTTTATTCGATGGTTGCTGGAAGTATTTTGATTATGGTGGAAAAAGGTTCAGGCCAGCATTGATAGCTCTTTCTTGTGAATCTTTGAACGGAAAAACTAAAGATACGATTCCTGCGGGGGCAGCATTAGAGATTGCACACACTTTCCTTTTGATACACGATGATATAGAAGACTATTCCGAATTGAGAAGAGGTGAACCATGTCTGCATATTACTTATGGTATTCCACATGCAATAAACATGGCAGATTACATCGTGATTAAAGGTTACGAAAGTTTATTATCAGGACAAAAAATCTGGGGTTCTGAAAAAACGATTAAGATAATAGAGTTAATGAATGAGATGCTTTCTATAACTGGCATAGGTCAAGCGATGGAGATAGAACAACGTGATAGAGATTTATCAGAGGCAACGATGGAATGGTATGAAAAAATGTCCCTACATAAGACTGGTTATTATTCTGGTGGGACGCCGTGTGCAATCGGTGCTGTGATAGCAGGTGGTAATGAAAAACAAATCGAAGCTCTGAAGAAATTTGGTTTTGCAATCGGTATAGCATTTCAAATACAGGATGATATATTGAATGTCACCATGTCTGAATCTGAAGAAAAAACTGCTCCAAGTACTGCAGGTGGTGGATATGGAAAAGATTTTGCTGGTGATATAAAAGAAGGAAAGAGAACTCTACTCATAGTCCATGCTTTTAAAAATGCAGATAAAAATGAGAAAGAAAAGATGAGAAAGTTAGTTGGAAAAAAAGATATCACAGTAAAAGAAAAAAAAGAAGTTATTGAAATCATGAAAAAATATGGTTCGATGGAATTTGCGAAAAATTATGCTAGAAATATGGTTGGGGAAGCAGTAAAAAATATGAAAGATAATATTCCTGAAACTGAAGGTAGAAAAAAACTAGAATTTATAGCAAATTTTTTGATTGAAAGGAAATTTTAGTTCTTTCGTATAATAGTTCCTAAACTTTTTTCTCCTAAAAGCGATCTTTTTAAAATACCTGATTTTCTTACGTTTATTATTTCTGATTCTATTCCTATATCAGTTAATTCTAACATCATCTTTACTTTATGTAACATTCCGCCTGTAACATCTATATCAGAAGAACTCTTCAAATCATTCTCGATTTTTTTAATGTTCTTTTGTGTTATGAATGGTATCAATTTTGCATCTGGGTTTTTATCTGGGTTGTCTGTGAATACACCATCGACTCTACCACACAACAAAATTCTAGATATTCTGTATTTTTTGTTGAATTCTCTTGATATATAACTCAGGATTCTCTCTGTTGAAAGGGTACAACAACCTTTCTTCAAGTCTAGACAAACATCACCATAAGGCACTGGAAGCATGTCAAATTCTAACAACTTTTCTGTTGGTTCTAAGAACATTTTTTTGATCGTTCCGTTTTCTGCCATAGTGCAACTCAATGGATTGATAGAAACTGCGTTTTCTCCAACATTGATTAATTCTTCAACAATTATCCTGTTCAATATAGAGGCTGAATTCTGGACTTTTGCTATGCCTTCATAACTTCTTTCGTTAATCACTCCTTCATTTGTTCGGAATTCTGAAGCATATGTATGTGGATAAGAACCGCCACCATGCCCGATTATGAGTTTGAATTTTTTTTCTTCTCTTGCTTCGTGTATTTCTTTTGCTAATCTTTTTATCGTGTTCATATCTTCGGTAAATGGTTTACTCTTGTCAGTTATAACTGAGCCACCAAACTTAACTAGAATCAATTCATTCATACAATCAACTTATCCTAACAACATCATTTTCTAATTGAACAATATCTCCAGTTTTTATTTTTGAAGTATCGATTTTATCGACACATGGTATATCTGAAATTATTGCACCAACAGCAACTATCGTTTCACACTCTTTGTTTATCATTCCTGCCGGGGCAACATTGTTTTTTTTCATTCTATATAACGTATACGATCCTACAGTAGAACCTTTGCCATTTGGAAAGACTAGAATTTTTCCTTTAATACTCTTACCTTCTAACTCATGTCCTTTCTCTACAACTATACCTGTATCAGGATTAACTCCACCGTAGAATGATATAGGTTGTGATGTGACCAAAGCTTCTGCCTTTGCAATTCCTCTTGAAATTATTCTCCCTTTCATTTCCATTTTCCACTCACCGCAGCATCAACACATTGTTTTATATTCCCGAGTTTTGTTTTCATCTCGTTACTTCCACGAGAATAGAAGCATCCTTTCGCTGATGTGGTAGCAACTGACTTGAACCTTCCTTTCAACGGTGCTACAGCCAAGCAAGTATCACAGGCAAACTTACCACCAGCATTTTCTATAATCTTCGTGTATCCCATTGCATCGGCAATTTGTTTCATCAGCCTTGAAGTCGCAACCCAGAATTCAACATTAGGCGATATTTTTTTATCCTTCAACAAACCTGTTACTTCAGCTATTTCGTTGATCGAACAATGTGGACAACCTATACAGACAAAATCTATTGTATCAACATTATCGTTAATGTTTTTGTAAGAATCTTTAATGTCTTCATCTTTAATCGTGATTTTTTCTTTTGGAGGGGTTTGTTTCTCTGATCCAGGTGTTAAGTTTTTGATGTAGAATAATGGTTTTGATCCGTATGTTACAACAGAAGCACAGAAAGATTTCAATTCATCTATACTAGCATCTTTTATTCCAGTTATAAAAGGTATTTTATTCTCTGCTTTCTTACCTATACAATATCCGAGTGCTCCCCAATCAGAGAAATTTTTCAAATCAATTTTAACATCAACATGAACATCTGGTATTCTATTTTCTTCCAAATGCAAACCATAACACGGTGTTTTACCGACGAATGCTGCTGCCAATGCTGACGGTCCGCCTTCTCTATTTGTCATAGCTCCGATAACTGAATTTGCAAAAGTTACTGCAGAAGATTCAGACCATGCGATGTGTTCTCCGTATCTTGGTAAGTTGCCAATGAGGTATGGCGTGCATGTGCATGAAATTATTATTCCCATTTTTTTGAAAGCATCAATGACTAAATTCTGTTTTTTTGCAAAATCTTCTGATATGCCAAGTTTCTTCCAATCTTCTAAATCCATTCCAGCCGGGTTCAAAGTTGTTAGA